>CABUWR010000097.1 GCA_902495265.1 uncultured Collinsella sp.
GTCGCCTTCCATGAGGGTGGCTTTGAGGGCGAGATCGGCATTGTTCAGAACCTGGAGCCCAAGTATCCCCTCGATCCCAACAGCGCTGCCGACTGCGAGGCAGCTCGCATGGCCGACGTCATCAACAACCGCTGGGTACTCGACGCCACCTTCCGCGGCCACTATGCAGCCGATACCATGGAGGCTGCGACCAAGCTGGCTCATATCGCCGGCGGCGAGCTCGACGTCCGCGACGAGGACATCGCCGCGCTGACCGCCGCGCTCCCCTACAACGATTGCCTGGGCGTCAACACCTACAAGTGCCAGTTCCTGCGTGCCGCCGAGGGCGAAAACGACATCAATCACAATGGCACCGGCGACAAGGGATCCTCGCGCTGGTTCCTCAAGGGCGTGGGCGAGTCATGCGTGCGCGAAGGCGTACCCACCACCGATTGGGACTGGATCATCTATCCCGAGGGCCTGTACGATCTGCTGCTCCGTATTAAGAACGATTACCCCAACTACAAGAAGATCTACATCACCGAGAACGGCATGGGCTATAAGGACGACTTCGAGGACGGCTTTATCGACGACGCCCCTCGCATCGACTATATGCGCCAGCATCTTGCATGGATCCTCAAGGCAATCGACGGCGGCGTGAACGTCGACGGTTACTTCGTGTGGTCGCTGCAGGACCAGTTCTCCTGGACCAACGGCTACAACAAGCGCTATGGCCTGTTCTACATCGACTTTGAGACCCAGAAGCGCTATCCCAAGGCGAGCGCGTACTGGTACAAGAACGTCGCGGAGACCGGCCTGCTTATGGCCTAACTTTTGCCGCATACCCCCTGTCGGCCGCATGCGAATCCCTCCACGGATTCGCATGCGGCCTTTTTGTTTTTGGTGAGCCCGAGCGGATCATTCGTCTCGATCTGTAACATCTAGCAGGGATTTTCGGCCCCAAATGTTACAAATTGAGATGAACGGGGGCACCCGGTTCGAAATATCTAGATCTGTAATACCTAAGCTAGCAAATGACCTGCGTGTGTTCCTCGATGGCGGCGCAATCCTCGGCGGCGACGCCCGGCTCGCACACCACGGCGTCCAAACTGTCCAGGCGGCAGAAGGTGTAGAAGTCGCGCTTGCCGATCTTGCTGGAGTCGGCGATCAGATAGCGCGAGTCGGCCTTGCTAAAGGCGAGCTGCTGGATACGACCCTCATCCATATTAGACGTAGACACGTCGCCATCCAGAATGCCGTTGGCGCCGATAAACGCCGCATCGATACCCAACACACGCAGAGTATCCTCGGCCGTTGGCCCCACAAAAGCGGCGGTGCGGCGACGGTACATACCGCCCACGAGGCACAGGTCGCAGTCTTCGCGCGCCTCGAGCAGGTTAAACACCGAAAGCGAATTGGTCACAATGCGCAGGCGAAACGCCGGCAGCATCGAGGCCATCTGCTCAACCGTGGTGCCCGTACCCAAAAAGATGGTCGAGCCCTCCTCGATGAGCTCCACAGCGCGGCGCGCGATCTGCAGCTTTTCCTCGGCATGCTTGGTGCGCTTTTCGCTGTGCGAATACTCGTGGCGCAACATAGCGTGGGGACGGCCCTGTGCACTACGGGCTCCGCCGTGCACGCGCTCGATCTCGCCCAGGCATGCAAGCTCCTCAAGATCGCGGCGGATCGTCATATCCGAGACGCCTAACGCATCCGAAATCTCCTTGACCGAGACCGTTCCCTGTTCCTCGAGCAGCTGGCGAACCCTATCCTGTCGCTCTGCCTTAATCACGATGAATCCTCGCCGTTCTATGCGTGCATATCATTCAAACAGTAACGAACAAATTGTATCAGACCCGTGCGCGTCAAAAATGAACGCCCGCACAGCTCCAATCATCACTTTTTTGAGAAAAATACCCCCTGCTTTAGTGGGGTGTAGTGATAATCTCGCCTGTTCGCGCTACAGTTTGTCGGAAATACCTCGATGTTAGGAACCAAATGATCACTTCCGAGCTTTTCGGCACCGCGCCGTGCGGTACCCCCGTTCATCGTTACACCCTCAACGGGCCCGAGATCTGCGTTCGCATTATGGACTATGGTGCCACCGTGTTGGGCATCGACGTGCCCGACATTCCCGGCAACGTGCGCGATGTGGTGCTGGGCTTCGATAAGCTCGAGGATTACTTTGACAACCCCGCCTGCTTTGGCGCGACCATCGGCCCCGTGGCAAACCGCACCGCGGGCGCCACGATCACCATCGACGGTACGGACTGGCATATGCCCGCCAACGAGGGCGCCAACAACCTGCACAGCGATCTTGAGCACGGTCTGCATAAACGCGTGTGGGACGTTGAGCTCGACGAGACTCACAACGCCGTGCGCATGACCACCTCGCTTGAGGATGGCGAACTGGGCCTTCCCGGCAACCGCACCTTTACGGCCGTGTTTACCGTTACACGCACCGGCGTCTTTCGCATCGAGTATGGCTGCGAGAGCGACCGCGCCACCTACGTGTCCATGACCAACCACACATACTTTAACCTTGCCGGCCATAACGCCGGCATGGACTGCGAGCACTTCTTTGTTGCCAACGCTGCCCACTACCTGCCCATCAACGAGCAGAATATCCCCACCGGCGAGATCGCTCCGGTCGAGGGCACGCCGTTTGACTTCCGTGAGCTGCACCCCGTCGCGCCTGGCATGGAGGCCGACGACCCGCAGATTAAGCAAGCCCGTGGCTACGACCACTGTCTGTGCATCGATGGCTATCAGTACGGCCGTAATCTGCGCCGCGCGATGCACGTCGAGGAGATGTGGACCGGTCGTGAGCTTGACTACTACACCACTGCCCCGGGCGTGCAGCTCTACACCGGCAACTGGCTGGGCGACGAACATGCCAAGGACGATGCCAACTATGGCTGGGGCGCTGGCTTTGCCCTCGAGGCCGAGATGTACCCCGACACGCCGCACCAGCCGTTGTTCCCGCAGGGCATTGTGGGCCCGGGTCACCCCTATAGCAATGTGATCGAATACCACTTTATGAGGCACTAAGCCCACAACGCAGCATATCGCACAGCAGCGCCCGCCGGCACCACCGCCGACGGGCGTTTTTCTATCCAGTCGAACGCCCGCTCGTTCGCGGCGTGGGTCGGCCTGACGCCCTCCGAGCACTCCAGCGGGGAGAGCGACCGCAGGGGCGCGATCACCAAGGCCGGCAACAAGCACCTGAGGAAGGCGCTGGTCGAGGCCGCGTGGCACTACCTGACGTGCTCGGGGCGGCCGAAGGACCTCGCCAGGGGCCAGGCCCCGGACCGGGTCGCCCGGAGGCATGCCGCCAAGGGCGTGCGGAGGCTTGTCGAGAGGCGGGAGCCGCTGCTCGCGCGCGGGGTCCACGGCAGAACGTCGCCACGACGCGCGAGCTCGCCTGCTGGGTGTGGGCGGTCGGCCTCATGGCCGAGGAGGCGTAGGGGGGGCGGTCCCCCGCACATAAGCCAGTCACCCCGGAAGCGGTTCGATCCGAAGCCGTTGAGGCGAACCTCAGGTCCCTTTTCTGCGAGCGCCCAGGGCGCCACACGCGTGCACAGACTGTCGGTTCGACGTAGAAGCCTCAGCCGTAGCAACGGATTGCCCGGCGAGAGATCGCCGCGGGCGGATATTAAACTGCAAAGACGAGCGTCGGTAAGACACGCCGAGGTCGCCGCGGACGGGCTGATATAGGGAGAGGGCCTGACCCCACATCGTTGGGGCCAGGCCCGATTTTGCCTCTTGACAATGCCCTGCTCATATTAAAAGGACAGTCCTTGCCAACCCGGACGGCAAACCGGCCAATCGGCAAGGGCTGTCCCCGATCGCTAGTCGTTTAAGAACATCCACGACGACCGGGTGGCAAGGAGTCTCCCCAAGCACCGGCTGGAAAGGAACGTCCCCAGGTGACGGGTCGAGGATAGGCGTGGATTTGGCGCTGATGCGGTCTCAGTCATAGAAAAATCCTCTCCGCCCACAGAGAAGCAGACAGAGAGGATGGCACCCACTGAAATGGGTTCGAAATCGAGTGGGCTGACCGCCTACTCTTGTTTGGTTCGTTCAATAACCTTTTTGAGAGCCTTTATCAACTTGTAAACGAGATAGATCACCGCAGCGGTGATTCCGACCTCAACCAGAACTATAGCCAGGAGAGAAACCTCTCCGCCAATGTTGATCTTACCCAACACGCCCATATTGAATCACGCTAGATATGTATGCAGTCGTGAGCCATTTATTTCAGCTCCAAGAGTATAAGTCGCAGACGCCATACCGCCTACACCGGTAAAAAGAAAGCTCCACTTTGTTCGTTTGGAAGAAAAACTCTTACTGAAATTCGATAAGGCAGCACCAACGGAAGATGCCTTATGGCCCCACCACGATGTAATGTTGTAGTTCTTGATTGATATCCAGTACTCAGCATCGAGCACTCCAGTATAGAAGTAAACCTTCCAATTCCCATCAGTAGCGTTGTAGTAGCCGTCCCAAATCGGGGCAACATCAGCTTGCTCTTTCTCTATCCCAAAAACACCTGTAGAGCCATCTGGCAGCTCGATAGTACGTTCTTGTTTCGGCCCATCATTCAAATCGAAGCATGCGTCGGCGGGCGTCAAATACTCAGAAGCATTTGCGGAGGGCAATAAAATAAATCCGGTGGCGAAAAATAGGACAACCATTGCTAACAACAACTTGGGCATTTTTTTCATCATGTCCTCCTGTCACGTGTCATATGTAACGACAGCCGCGGCAATTTAATTATCGCCTGGTTCTGACAATTTATTTTCCGGCACAGCGACTAATCCGCAAAAGGCGCCATTTTGTCCGTTAGCGGTTTCTTTTTTATCAACAGACGACCAGGTTCCGACAACTATGTATCGGGGGGTGCTCTTAAACGGCTGGTCGTTGGGCGCGCTCTTTCGCCGCCCGGCAGAGACGAGCGTCGGTAAGACACGCCGAGGTCGCCGCGGACGGGTTGATATAGGGAGAGGGCCTGACCCCACATCGTTGGGGCCAGGCCCGATTTTGCCTCTTGACAATGCCCTGCTCATATTAGAAGGAACGTCCCCAAGTGCCAAGGGTGTCCCCAACGACTAGTTGAATGGGGTCGGGATTGGAGCTAGGGAGATAGCGGATTTCTAGCTCTATGCCGAGTTCTTGCAGCTCTTTGAAGGCGGCGATGTCTGTGTCGTCTACGGCAACTGTGGGCGTCGCGGGACGCTTGCCCTCCCCTGCTTGCATGTGACCGATACTGATCTTGGTAATGGGCACACCGCCCTTGACCAGCGCGAGCGCATCCGCGGGCGACGCCACCATGATGAGAATCCATTGGCGCGGCGTTGCGGTATGAATGATGTCGATGGTCCTTTGCACCGAGAAAAACCGCGTCCACACGCCCTCGGGCGCTGCGACCCTCATAGGCGCCCACTTGCGCGAATCCGCCGCAATCTCGTCGTTGACGATTAGGACGAGGTTGGAACCCATAGCCTCATTCCACAGCTCAACGTCTTGCCCGTAAATAAACCGGTCATCGATACGCGTGAGAAGGATCTTGGGTTGAGCCATGGCAGTCCCATTCTGTTTGAGACTCGTAAGAGCGAGACATCACGTCTCCAATATTAGTGCATTTAAGGTTGATTTCCGATCTCAGCCGAACACATTGAGCAAATAGGCCATTCCCTCAGTTAGCCGAACGCCCCCGCGGCCTCTCCCGGGGTCCGGGGGCGGCA
>CABUWR010000098.1 GCA_902495265.1 uncultured Collinsella sp.
AATAAAAAGTCCGTGCCAAAGGTCTCGACGGAATACTCGTGCGTATAGGGCTCGTCGGTGACATGCACGTTAATGAACCAATATGCCTTGGCGCGCTTGGGATGCTTATCCAGGATGGAATAGAGCACGTCGCGGTCGAGCGTGAGCGGGTCGGGGCTGTTGGTGAGAAATACCAGATTGTCAGCGAGCACGGGATAGGTCTCGTCATTGCGCAGGCGATTGAGCTGGTCGATGTACTTGGAGACGGGCAGCAGAATCGTCTGCGTGCGCTCGATGGCGGTACCGCGACGCCACACATACATAAGGCCGAACAGCAGTGCGGCCAGGAAGATCATGACGTAGCCGCCGTCAAAGAACATGGTGAGGCACGAGGCGAAGAAGCACAGCTCAATGGCACCAAAGAGCAGGGCGAAGACGCAGGCACCCAGCTTGTGCTTGAGGATGCCGGCGATGTAGCTCGTCAAAAGCGTCGTGGTCATGAGCATGGTCACGGTAATAGCGAGGCCGTAGGCGCTCTCCATGCGCTCGGAGTTTTGGAACAGCAGCACAATGAAGATGCAGCCGACCCACATGATGTTGTTGACAAGCGGAATATAGAGCTGGCCCTTGGTGTCGCTGGGGTAGTGGATGCGCAGGTGCGGCATAAGGTTGAGGCGTGTTGCCTCGGATACCAGCGAGAACGAGCCGGTGATGAGCGCCTGCGAGGCGATGATGGCCGCCACGGCCGAAAGCACGATGGCAAAGGGGCGCAGGGGCTCGGGGAGCATCATATAGAACGGGTTGACGATATCCATCGCGAGCATCTGGGGGTTGGAGTTATTGGCGAGCAGCCAAGCGCCTTGACCCAGATAGTTGAGGATAAGGGCCGCCTTAACAAACGGCCAGGATGCATAGATGTTTGCCTTGCCAACGTGGCCCATGTCCGAGTAGAGCGCCTCGGCGCCGGTCGTCGACAGGAAGACGAAGCCGAGCACCATGATGCCCGAGTGGTTGATGGGCGAGAACAGGAACATGATGCCGCGGATGGGGTTGAGCGCGCGTAGGATGGACAGGTTGCCGAGCATGTTGAACAGGCCGGCGCCCGCCAGGAACAGGAACCACAGTGTCATGAGCGGGCCGAACAGCTTGCCGATCGACGAGGTACCGGCGCGCTGCATGGCAAATAGGCCGCAGATAATGATGATGGTAATAATGATGACGTTGGTTTGCCCGTCACCCAATAGCGCGTGGCCCCACTCGATAGTGCGCAGGCCCTCAATGGCCGTGGTAACCGTGACGGCGGGGGTGAGGATGCCGTCGGCGAGCAGCGCCGCGCCGCCGATCATGGCGGGAAGAATCAGCCAAGGCGCCACTTTGCGCACCAAGCTAAACAGGGCGAAGATGCCGCCCTCGTTATGGTTGTCGGCCTTCATGGCGATTACAACGTACTTGACCGTGGTCACGAGTGTCATGGTCCAGATGACGAGCGAAAGCGCGCCCAGAATCATGTCCTCGCTGACGGTGCCGATGCCGCCGTTGTTGGCGACGATTGATTTCATGGTGTACATGGGGCTCGTGCCGATGTCGCCATAGACGACGCCGAGCGTTACGAGCAGCATGCCAGCGGAGAGGGGAATGGCTCCATGCCCGCCTTGACTACGCTGGTCTTGAAGGCTTGTCTCCAGCTTGTTGTGTGCCACGTGGACTCCCTTGGACATCTGGCCTCTGCTACGAGCAGTAGACCTTTATGCCATCTTTATACATATAAGAGCAGTTTGGCACATCGGGGTGTTTTAGACAATAATCCCCATCTGGGGATTATTCATGTACGCAGGTAGCATTTCAAAGCAGGGGCTATTAAGCACGTGCTGTCTGGGCGATGCCGGCCTTGGCGTTTGTGCGTTTGCCGGCGAGTTCGCAAAAAATTGCGCCGCCGATGATAAGTGCGGCCCCCATCAGGCGGACTGGTGTTATGGCTTTGCCTAAAAGGACGGCGGAGAACACGACGGCCGAAAGCGGCTCGAGGTAGCCGACAACGGCGACGGTCTGCACAGGCAGTTTGGCGACGGCGCTAAAGTAGAGCAGGCAACCGATGCCGGTGTTGACAATGCCGAGCATGGCAACGGCGCGCCAATCGATGCCGGCGGCAATGCTGGGGGAGAGGAACGAGGGGACACCTTGCGTGAAGAGCGTAAGGATCAACGCGGTTACAAAGGCGGCACTCACCTGGAGCGTGGAGTTCTCGAGACCTTCGATATGTGGCGCTCCCTTGCTGGCAATGACCATCAATGCATAGCAGAAGGCCGAGGCGATGCCGCACACGATGCCTGCGATGGGCATATTGCCGCCGAGGCCTTGGGCCGCGATGAGGAAGGCGCCGCAGGCGACAGCTATGAAGCCGGCGATTTTGCCACCGGTCAATTTTTCGCCAAAGATGAGCGGGGAGAGCGCCATAACGATGATGGGGCCGCAGTAGTACAGCAGCGAGGATATGCCGACGCCGATTGTCTGGTAGGCGCGGAACAGAAAAATCCAGCTGGCGCCCAGCGCGGCTCCCGAGAGGAGAAGGGCTGCGGCTTCGCGGGGGCGAGATGGCGCCTGCAACTTATGGCGTTGGGTGATGGCGAGGACGGTGACAAGCGAGAGGGCGCCCAAAAACGTGCGCAGGAGCACGATATCGGAGCTCGGCAGCGCGATGGCAGCGGCGATGATGCCGTTGGAGCCAAACAATAGCAATGCTGCTAGGTACGTAAACAGTCCGTTGTTCATGCGCTGACATCCCCTCTATATCCGAGCATGTTCACTATGGGTGAACTGGCTTTAGAAGAAAAGCGAATATAATGCATGGCAAACATGACAAAAACTCATGCAAAGGTGGAGGCGTGCCGTGGAGACCAATATCCAAAAGATGCAAGTGCTGCTCGAGACGGTGCGTGCCGGCAGCTTTACGCGTGCTGCAGAGCGGCTGAGCTATTCGCAGTCGGGCGTGAGCCGCATGGTGGGCGACCTTGAGACAGACTGGGGTTTTAAGGTGCTTGACCGCAGTCGCGAGGGCGTGGTGCTTTCTGCCGACGGGCGGCAGGTCATGCCGGCAGTCGAGGCGTTATGCGAAGAGTTTGGCCGCCTGCAGCGACGCGTGGACGAGATGCGAGGGCTCATGCGTGGCAAGATCTGTATCGGTACGTTTTCGAGTGTGGCGACCCATGTACTGCCGCCGGTGATCGCGCGGTTTCGCGTCGATCATCCGGACGTCGATTATGAGTTGCTGATGGGCGATTACTCCGAGATTGAGCAATGGGTGGCGGAAGGCCGCTGCGACCTGGGCTTTATTCCGCGCGAGCCACGCGGCGCCGGCATGGCGTCGCGGCCGTTGGTACAAGACGAGCTGATGGCCGTGGTGCCAGCGGGCTCCTCGCTTGCCACCGCGGAGGTCGTTTCCCTTGCCGATTTGACCAACGAGCAGTTTATTCTGCTGGAACGCGGTAGCGACGACGAGATTACGCCGCTGTTCCGTCGGGCGGGGCTGACGGTGCGCTCCAAGCTGTCGACCTGGGATGACTATGCGATTATGGCCATGGTCGAGGACGGCCTGGGCGTGAGCATTCTTCCCGCGCTCATCTTGCGCCGCTGCCAGTTCGATGTCGCCGTGCGCCCGCTCGAGGGACATCCTCATCGGCAGATCAACGCCATATATCGCACCGCCGACGTTTCGCTCGCGGCGGCTCGTTTCCTCGAATATCTCTAAAAGCGCGTGCCCGTTGTCCACCTCGGGACGATTCTCGGGGTTCGGTACATTTTCTTGTGAAATTGAACTTCCAGATAATGCGCCGCGCTATACTGCTTGCTAAATTGAACCTTGGTTCAATTCGTGTTCTATAAATTGAACTTTGCCAGCAAGGAGGTTCCTGTGGCCCAAGAGACGTTTAGCGATCGTCTGCGACAGACCATGTCCGATCGCGACGTTCGCCAGTCGGACGTAATCCGCGCATCGGAGATGCTCGGCAAAAAACTCGGCAAGAGTCAGATGAGCCAATATGTGAGCGGCAAGACGATCCCGCGGCGCGATGTGGCCGAGCTGCTCGCCCGTATTTTGGAGGTCGATGTTACCTGGCTGCTTGCCGGCGACGCCGATCAAGGCGAGGCATCATCACCCCGCAACGATTCCAAGCCCGAACCCCATCCCTCAGCTCAAATTGCAAGGAGCACCACCATGCGCACTTTTTCTAAATCCACCAAGCTCGATAACGTCCTGTATGACGTGCGTGGTCCCGTCGTCGACGAGGCCGCCCGTATGGAGGACGAGGGCGAGCGCATCCTCAAGCTCAATATCGGCAACCCGGCGCCCTTCGGTTTCCGCACGCCCGATGAGGTCATCAAGGACATGCGCCAGCAGCTGCCCGACTGCGAAGGCTATTCCAACTCGCGCGGCCTGTTCTCTGCGCGCAAGGCAATCATGCAGTACTCGCAGATCAAGGGCCTGCCCAACGTTCAGATGGAGCACATCTACACGGGCAACGGCGTGTCCGAGCTCATTCAGCTTTCGATGAACGCGCTGCTCGACAATGGCGACGAGATTCTGATCCCCAGCCCCGACTATCCGCTCTGGACGGCGTGCGCAACCCTTGCCGGCGGTCATCCTGTGCACTATCTGTGCGATGAGCAGGCGGATTGGTATCCCGACTTGGAAGATATGGAGTCCAAGATTACGAGCGCGACCAAAGCTCTCGTCATCATCAACCCCAATAACCCCACGGGTTCCGTCTATCCGCGCGAGGTGCTCGAGGGCATCGTCGAGGTTGCACGCAGGCATCAGCTGATGATCTTTGCCGATGAGATCTACGACCGCCTCTGCATGGACGGCTACGAGCACGTCTCGATTGCCTCGCTCGCCCCCGACCTGCCCTGCGTTACCTTTAGCGGCCTTTCCAAGTCGCACATGATTGCGGGCTATCGTATTGGCTGGATGGTGCTTTCGGGCAACCAGCGCTGCATGAGCGACTTCATCATGGGCATCAACATGCTCTCCAACATGCGCCTGTGCTCCAACGTGCCGGCTCAGTCGATCGTTCAGACGGCACTCGGTGGCCATCAGTCCGTTAACGACTACATCCGTCCCGGCGGCCGTGTCTACGAGCAGCGCAACTTTGTGTATGAGGCGCTCAACAAGATTGACGGCATCTCGGTGGTTAAGCCGCGCGCGGCGTTCTACATCTTCCCCAAGATGGATGTGAAGAAGTTCAACATCACCGATGACGAGCAGTTTGCCCTCGACCTGCTGCACGAGAAGAAGATCCTGATCACGCGCGGCGGCGGCTTTAACTGGGCTGAGCCCGACCACTTCCGTATCGTGTACCTGCCGCGCATGGAAGTGCTCAAAGAGTCGCTCGAAGACCTCGCCGATTTCTTCGATCACTACCGCCAGGCGTAACGGCAAAGGTAGACTGTAATGAAACGGTCGGCCCGCAACGGATGCGGGCCGACCGTTTTCTGTCTAAGCCCGTGCTGTTAGCGCTTGTCTCGTTGAGCGGGCGAGGTTCGCGTGTGAGCGGTAAGTTCTATTCCAAAATGGAATACAGTGGGCTTAA
>CABUWR010000099.1 GCA_902495265.1 uncultured Collinsella sp.
TGGCCTCGCTCGAAGAGCCCGATCGCCGCCTTCCTGGCCTCGATGTCGTGCTTCACCCTCAAGTCGACACGCATAAAAAGCCTCCCATTTCTCATGTCCAAGAAATGGGAGGCAGTTCAGTAGCGGCAGGGCTTTTGGAAAGGGGCTTGGTTGTGAGGGTTCGTTAGGCGAGCTTGGCCTCGAGCTCAGCGATGCGCTTGTAGGCATCGATGGTAAAGCGGGCCTGCTTCTCCAGGATCATAGTGGTCATGAGAGTGTCCTGAGCGTGAGCCATGATGAATGTCATCTCCATCTCGCCACCGCCGGCCTCCTGCGAAAGCAGCTTGGTCTGCGTGTCGTGGGCGCCGATGAGTGCATCGCTGGCATCCTTGTGCAGCTGCTCGGCCTTCTCAAAGTCACCCTCGCGAGCAGCATCGAGCGCTGCAAGCAGATCGGTCTGGGCGTCACCTGCGTATGCGACAATCTCGAATCCAACCATCGAGATTTCTTCTTTGGTTGCCATGTTGCGTTCCTTTCACATATGAACCAATGGAGAGCATCGCGTCCGGGCATACGCGCTGCGTTGTGTATGTCAGAAACAATAACATTCAAACAAAAAAGAACAGCGCAAAACGTAATTTCGAGCTATGAACGGTCGCTTTTCGCCCGTGAACGGTTTTTAAACCAATCTGAACAATATCGAACACAATTAGCGGAAACCCAAACAGACCTGCGCCCTAGCGTACATCGCGCACCGTATCGCCCTCGACGAGCACGCCCGGAAACAGCATGTGCTCCACACCGGGCGCAACGCCCTCGGCGCCGGCAATCTTGTCGACCGCCCACATGCCGACGCGCTTGTTGTCAAAGCGCACCGTAGTCAGGCGACAATCGGGCACGATGTCGCCCAGACTGTCATCAACACCCACCACGCTCACATCCTCGGGCACGTGCTTTCCGCGCGACTCGAGCCCGCGAATGCAGCCATATGCCATGGCATCGTTGGAGGCATAGATGGCAGTACAGGTCGGATCATCCGCAAGCACCTGGCCGGCGGCATATCCGCTCTGTGCCGTCCAGTCGCCACGCACGAGCTGCGGGGGCTCAATGCCATGCGCACGCAATGTCTCACGCCAGCCCTCCTCGCGCCGCATGCCCGAAAGCGAGCGCTCGGGGCATGAGATAAAGTGCACAGTCTTGTGCCCCCGCCCCAGCAAGTACTCGACAACTTGACGCGAGCAATCGAACTGGTCGTTATCGACCGTTGAACAGAGCGGGTGCTCCAGCATGGTAACGAGCACCGTCTGCATGCCAGGTAGCGGCTCGAAGGTGCCAAAGTCTGCCGGCATGCGGTTCATGATCACGACCATACCGTCTACCGGCAGCGCGCTCATGCGTGACGATGCGCTCTCGAGGGTATACGGATGCCCGTCTACTTTAGTGAGGGTGATAGCATAGCCGTGCTTATCAGCGGCGGCGGTAAAGCCCTCCATACGGTCGAGGTTGCCGGTACCGGTAATGTTGAACATGGCAACGCCGACAGTCTTAAACTTGCCGCGGCGCAGCGATCGACCGGCAAAATTGGGGCGATACCCCAGCTCGCGCATGGCGGCACGCACGCGTTCCTTGGTCTCGGGGCGCACGCTGGGCGAATCGTGCACGGTGCGCGAGACTGTCTGCTCCGAGACGCCCGCGAGGCGCGCTACGTCTTTGACGGATACCGATTTTTTAACAGCGGCCATAGGTCGATCTTTCTATGTCAACGATGCCATTGGTGGCACCCTACGCAGTCAAATGAAACGTCTTCAAGTATATCTAACGCCTCCCTCACCATACGCTCACCACCCAAAACCTACCGTTCACCGACATTTTTGCTTCCCCGAACGGCTTTTGGCGCCCAAATGTTAACGTTGCCATTGTGCAAACACAGAGCCACCGGGCGGCTCAAACGTTTACGCGTAAGGAATCGACGGTTCGCAGGCACAGGAACCACCGGTTCGCTTCTTTTTTTGTGTCACAAAATGGCAACGTCAACATTTTGGCAACCGAAAGTCAAAAGCTACCATCGTTGCTAACCCACCGACTCTTAGGAGCATTGCATGGAGCAACTCATCGCCATCATCGAAAAGGGCCAGCCCTTTTTCAACGCGATCGCCCGCAACAAGTACCTCAAGGCGATCCGCGACGGCTTTATCTCAGTCATCCCCATCATCATCTTCTCGTCCATCTTCTGCCTGGTAGCCTCGGTTCCCAACATCTGGGGTTTCTACTGGCCCGATGACATCAACAACGCCCTGTGGAAGTGCTACAACTACTCCATGGGCATCCTGGCAATCGCCTGTGCCGCCACCACCGCCAAGCACTTCGCCGACGCTCAGAACCGCGACCTGCCCAAGAACAACCAGATCAACTTTATCTCATGCATGTGCGCGGCCATCATCGGCTTCTTGCTCCTTTCGAGCGACACCATCGCCACGGACGCCGCCAGCGGCTTCAACACCACCTACCTTGGTTCCAAGGGCCTGCTGACTGCCTTCATCGCTGCGTTTGTGACCGGCATCATCTACAAGTTCTTTATCAAGCGCAACATCACCGTCAAGATGCCCGAGCAGGTTCCGCCCAACATCTCGCAGACCTTCAAGGACATCATCCCCTTCTCCGTCTGCATCACCGTCTTTTGGGTTTTTGACATCGTCTTCCGCGCTGCCTTTGGCTTCTGCTTTGCCCAGGGCGTCATCCAGGTGTTCCAGCCCCTGTTCACCGCTGCCGACGGCTATATCGGCCTCGCTGTGATTTACGGCGCCATGAGCCTCTTCTGGTTCGTGGGCGTCCACGGCCCCTCGATCGTCGAGCCCGCCATCGCCGCCGCTCTCGTTGCCAACATGACCGACAACCTGGCTGCGTTCCAGGCCGGCCAGCACGCTTCCGCTGTCCTGACCCAGGGTGCCCAGTACTTCGTCGTCTGCATGGGCGGCACCGGCGCCACGCTCGTCCTGGTCTTTATGTTCTGCTTCCTGGCCAAGTCTCAGGAGATGCGCGCCGTCGGTAAGGCCGCCATCGTCCCCGTCTGCTTTGCCGTCAACGAGCCGCTGCTGTTCGCCGCACCCATCGTGCTCAACCCCGTCTTCTTTGTCCCGTTTGTCTTTGCCCCGATCGCCAACATCTGGATCCTCAAGATCTTTATCGACTTCTTGGGCATGAACGGCTTTATGTACACCCTGCCTTGGACCGTCCCCGGCCCCATCGGCACCATCATGGGCCTGGGCTTCCAGCCGCTCGCCTTTGTGATGCTCGCCCTTATCCTGGTCGTCGACTTCGTTCTGTACTATCCGTTCTTCCGTGCCTATGACGCCCAGAAGTGCGCCGAGGAGGCCGAGATCTCCCAGGAGGAGCTCGCCGCCAAGAACGCCGAGAAAGCCGCCAAGCTCAACGATGCCTTCCAGGGCAAGGCCGATGCCAAGAGCGTTGCCGCCGGCGCTGCTGCCGAGGCCGTGAAGGCCGACTCCCCCGCCGCTTCCGCAGCACCCGCTGCCGAGACAACGACCGCCAGCGACCTCAACGGCAAGCGCGTGCTCGTGCTCTGCCAGGGTGGCGGTACCTCGGGCCTGCTCGCCAACGCGCTGGCCAAGGCCGCCAAGGAGCGCGGCATCAATCTTGAGACCGCTGCCGAGGCCTATGGCAACCACGTGGACATGCTCCCCGACTTCGATCTGGTCGTCCTGGCCCCGCAGGCCGCAAGCTACCTGGCCGACCTGCAGAAGGACTGCGAGCGCGTGGGCAACAAGTGCGTCGCCTGCCGCGGTAAGCAGTACATCGAGCTTTCCCAGAACGGCGATAAGTCTCTCGCCTTCGTAAGCGAGCAACTCTCGAAGTAAGTAACGCTCAGGGCCAGCCGACCATCCAAGACCGGCTGGCCCTTCGATTTAGACGATTGGATCATCATGTCCGTTAACCCTGCTAGCGTCACCAACCCGCCTGCGCAGTTTCCCGAGGACTTTGTCTTTGGCGGCGCTACCGCTGCCTACCAGGTAGAGGGCGAGACCCGCACCCACGGTAAAGGCAAAGTCGCCTGGGACGACTTCCTGGAGGCCCAGGGGCGCTTCTCCCCCGATCCCGCTTCGGACTTCTACAACCAGTACCCCGTCGATTTGGAGCTGTGCGAGGAGTTCGGCATCAACGGCATTCGCCTCTCCATCGCCTGGAGCCGCATCTTTCCCAACGGTACCGGCGAAATCAACCCCGAGGGTGTCCAGTTCTATCACGATCTCTTCGCCGAGTGCCATAAGCACCACGTTGAGCCGTTTGTCACGCTGCATCACTTTGATACGCCGCTGTCCCTCTTTGAGAAGGGCGACTTCCTCAACCGCGAGACCATCGACGCCTTTGTGGACTTTGCCACCTTCTGCTTTACGGAGTACGGCGACCAGGTGACCTACTGGTTCACCTTTAACGAGATCTGGGCCGACGCCTCCAACACCTACATCGAGGGCACCTTCCCCGGTGGTGTTAAGGCGCATCTGGCCGAGGCCTTCCAGTGCGAGCACAACATGATGCTCGCCCACGCCAAGGCAGTACTGGCCTTCCACAACGGCGGTTTTAAGGGCAAGATCGGCGTCATTCAGTCGCTGGAGTTTAAGTATCCGCTCAACGAGAACGACCCCGCCGACATCAAAGCCGCCAACAACGAGCACGTGCTGCAGAACCAGTTTTTGCTCGACGCCACCTTCCGCGGCGACTATGCGCCCGATACGCTCGAGTGCGCTAACCGCCTGGCTGCCGTCTCGGGCGGCACCATCGAGATCCTGGACGAGGATCTGGAAATCATGCGCGAGGCCGCGCTCTACAACGACTACCTGGGCGTTAACAACTACCAGTGCCGCTTCTTGAAGGCTTACGATGGCGAGAACGACCTGCACCACAACGGTACGGGCGAGAAGGGCACTGGCCGCTGGCGCGTTAAGGGCATTGGCGAGCATGTGAACAAGCCTGGCATCCCCACCACCGACTGGGACTGGATCATCTATCCCGAGGGCCTGTTCGATCTGCTCGTCTACATTAAGCAGCGCTACCCCAACTACAAGCAGATCTTCATCACCGAGAACGGCATGGGCTACAAGGACCCCTACAAGGACGGTTTTGTGGACGACCAGCCGCGCATCGACTACATCGAGCAGCACCTGCGCTGGTTGCTCAAGGCCATGGAGGTTGGCGTCAACGTAGGCGGCTACTTCCTGTGGAGCCTGCAGGATCAGTTCTCCTGGACCAATGGCTACAACAAGCGTTACGGCTTCTTCTACGTTGACTTTGAAACCCAAAAGCGCACACCCAAGGCAAGCGCATACTGGTATAAGCACGTGGCGCAAACCCGTCGTCTGGACTAGCGGCTTGCGACGAGCGGTTGGCGGAGTTGCACCGCCCACATAACCTGTCCCCCATTTCTCAGCCGGGGGTGGCACGTCACACGGCGCGCCGCCCCCGGTCTTTTTGGGCGGTTCGGGGTCCGTTTGTCTCAATCTGTAACACGTAGCCCGCTTTTGACCGTCTACCTGTTACA
>CABUWR010000100.1 GCA_902495265.1 uncultured Collinsella sp.
AGTTACGCGGTTTTACCAAACCGCGTAACGGCTCGACGCTGCAAACCCGTACACGCGGCAATCTGACGTTCAATTTCAAGGGCGCGACCATAAGGTCTGCGCCCTTTCATTTCACGTCACCTTGCTCGCGTGTACGGGTTTTCGCTGACTTATGCTCAACAAGGGCGGTTGTATTATTTTCTGGTTTTGAGGGGCGTGACCATTGTGGTCGCGCCCCTTTTTGCTGGGTTGGGTACTCATTGGGGACAAGCTTAAATGAGTACCCACTCATTGGGCACTCATTTAAGCTTGTCCCCAATGAGTGGGTTAAAGGTTGCGGGTTCTTTACGGGAATGTAGTGTTGGCTGCGGAAACGTGGTTCTTTCCGTACAATAGTTCAACTCGTGTAAACGCAGGGAAGGGACATTCATGGCAGACATGATCGAGATCAAGCATCTCAACAAGTACTTTGGCGACCTGCATGTGCTCAAAGATATCAATCTCACCGTCAAGCGCGGCGAGAAGCTCGTAATGATCGGGCCTTCCGGCTCGGGTAAGTCGACGCTCATCCGTTGCGTCGATTATCTGGAGGAGCCCACGTCGGGCGAGGTCGTCATCGACGGTACGCCGCTCACCAAAAAGAATCACCTGGAGATGGCTCGCAAGTACAGCTCCATGGTGTTTCAGCAGTTCAACCTGTATCCCAACATGACGGTGCTGGGCAACCTGACGCTCGCGCCCATCAAGCTGCAAAAGAAGAGCAAGGAGGAGGCGACCGAGATCGCCATCGCCGCGCTCAAGCGCGTCGGCATGGCGCATAAGGCCGGCGAGTATCCGCAGAATCTCTCGGGCGGTCAGCAGCAGCGCATCGCCATCGCCCGTGCCCTGTGCACCAAGCAGCCCATCATCCTGTTTGACGAGCCGACTTCGGCGCTCGACCCCGAGATGGTCCAAGAGGTTCTGGACGTTATGATTGAGCTCGCGCAGGAGGACATCACCATGATCTGCGTGACGCACGAGATGGGCTTTGCGCGCCAGGTGGCCGACCGCGTCATCTTTATGGAGGACGGCCGCATTCTGGAGGAGGGCACGCCCGAGCACTTCTTCGATAACCCCGAGAACCCGCGCTGCCGCGAGTTCCTGTCCAAGATTCTGCACTAGGCGCGGTGATGGACATGACGGATATGACGGGGGCGGCCGTGTCGCGCCGTCACTTTTTGCAGCTGGCTGGCGCCGGCATGCTGGCGCTGACGGGGACCGCGCTTACCGGTTGCGGCAACTCCGCCAGCGGCGAGGGCTCCGACAAGGGGTCCAGGCTTGCGGCCATCAAGTCGCGTGGCCATCTGAATGCCGGCGTTAAGAAGGACGTTCCCGGCTACGGCTATTACGACACCGCCAAGGGCCGCTTTGAGGGCATGGAAGTCGATTTGTGCTACCAGATCGCCGCTGCCGTCTTTGGCGTGAGCTACAAGGAGGCCCGTGCCCAGGAGCTTGTCGAGTTTACCGACGTGACGCCCAAGACGCGCGGCCCGCTGATCGATAACGGCCAACTCGACGTGGTCGCGGCGACCTACACCATCACCGACGAGCGCAAGAAGAGCTGGGATTTCTCGACGCCGTACCGCACCGACTACGTGGGACTCATGGTCAAGAAGCGTTCGGGCTTTACCTCGATTGAGGACCTGGACGGCAAGGTCATCGGCGTGAGCCAGGGTGCCACCACGCAGGGCCTGATCGAGCAGATGATCAAGGACAACGGCTTTAGCTGCAAGCCCGAGTTTAGGGCCTTTAGCGGCTACCCCATCATCAAGAGTTCGCTCGACGCCGGCAATATCGACGTCTTTGCCATGGACCGCTCCACGCTGGCCGGTTACATGAACGAGACCGTTGAGCTGCTGCAGCCCGAGGTCAAGTTTGGCGAGCAGGGCTACGGCGTGGCGACCAAGAAGGGTTGCGACCTTTCGGCCGTGGTCGATCAGGTGATATGCGATCGCCTGGCCGACGGCTGGCTCGACCAAGAGGTCAAGACCTGGGGTCTTGTATAGGCGCATCGTCCAAGGAAGGAATCAAATGCTCGAAGGATTATTTGACGCCGACCGTTGGTCGACGACATTTCAAAACATGGGGCCCTTCTGGGAGGGCTTTGGCGTGACGCTGCAAGTGGTCGTTGCCGGCCTGCTGCTGTCGCTGGTGCTGGGCACGCTGCTGGGCGTGTTCTCTACCACTCGCTCGCGCGTGCTGCGCGCCATAAGCCGCGTGTACGTGGAGTTTTACCAGAACACCCCGTTGCCCGTACAGGTGCTCTTTATGTACATGGCCGGTCCGCAGTTTTTGCAGGCCATAACCGGTGCCGACCAGCCGGTGCGCATCGCGCCGTTCGTGCTGGGCTTCTTGGGTGTGGGCCTATATCACGCGGCCTACATTTCGGAGGTCATCCGCACCGGTATCGAGGCGGTTCCGCGCGGTCAGATGGAGGCGGCCCAGAGCCAGGGCTTCACCCGTGCGCAGGCGTACTGGTACATCGTGCTGCCCCAGACGTTCAAGATCATTCTGCCGCCGCTGTGTAACCAGGCGCTCAACCTGGTCAAGAACACGTCGGTGCTGGCGCTTGTGGCCGGCGGCGACCTTATGTACCGTTCCGACAACTTTGTGAGTCTGTACGGTTACCTGCAGGGATACATCGTCTGCTGCCTTATGTACTTCATCATCTGCTTTCCGCTCGCCATGCTGGTGCAGTGGCTCGAGCGCCGCTCCAAGGAGCGTCCGCGCGGCGTGAGCCTGGCCGAGCTGGGGCTCGACAACGTAGAGGAGGCCTAGCGCATGGAAATCTTCAACGCGACCAACCTGCTCTACATTTGGGGCGGCTTTGTTAAGACCATCGAGATCTCGGCGCTGTCGATCTTTTTCTCGCTCATTTTTGGCACGGTGCTGGCGCTCGTTAAAAGCTATGCGCCCCGCCCGTTCCGTATTTTGGTGAGCGCCTATATCGAGCTGTTCCGTTGCACGCCGAACCTGCTGTGGATCCTTTTTATCTACTTTACGGTGCAGGGTTTGGACATTGTGATTTCGACCATCGCCTTTACGCTGTTTACCAGCGCTGTTATGGCCGAGATTGTGCGCGGCGGTCTCAACTCGATTCCGCGTGGCCAGTTTGAGGCAGCGCAGAGCCAGGGCTTCGGCTTCTTTGCCACCATGCGCTACATCATTCTGCCGCAGACGTTTAAGACGATCATTCCGGCGCTGTTTAGCCAGTGCACGACCGTCATCAAGGACAGCTCGTATCTTTCGGGCATTAACGTGGCCGAGCTCATGTACACGGCAAACGTCGTGATGGCCCACGCGATCGACCTGTCGCAGGTGCTTATGCTCTACGGCCTGGTGTTTGCGATGTACTTTGTGCTCAACTTTGGTATCTCGTTGCTGGTGAGAGCGTATCAGAGGCGAATGGTGGCAGCGTAGAATGTGGCAAAGGGACAGCCCCTTTGTCACATAGAGAAAGGAATCGCGATGAGCGATCTGGAGAACAAGAAGAGTCCTGTGGTCATTACCATCGCGCGCGACTTTGGCGCCGAGGGCCACGAGATTGGCCGCATGCTTGCCAACGAACTAGGGATTCCGCTGTATGACAACGAGCTGCTGGTGCGTGCGTCGCTGCGCGCGGGCGAGTCGCTCGATAAGATGGCCGCCTATGACGAGCGCCTGGCTGTGGAGAACATGGCGTTTCTGCCCGACCGTTACGATGCGCGTTCGTACTCGGACAAGTTGTTCCAAAAGATGAGCCAGGTGATTTTGGATCTGGGTGAGACCGAGAGCTGCATTATCGAAGGCCGCCTGTCCGATTACCTGTTGCGTAACAACCCCAACCACATTGCCGTGCTGGTGACCGCACCCTTTGAGGACCGCGTCGAGATCGTGCGCAAGAAGCGTGGCCTTAACAAAAAGAAGGGCGCCAAGCTGGTCAAGCAGCAGCAGAAGGCGCGCGAGGCGTTCTATAAGCGCTACAGTGCCGGAAAGTGGAAGATGACGAGTGGTAAAGACATCGTCGTCAACCGCGCCAAGCTGGGCCGCGAAGGCTGCAAGGACGTCATCGCCGCTGCCTACCGCTACAAGGTGGCTCAGCTCGAAGGCTAACCGGTCGAAACCACCACAAGGGGACAGGCACCTTTGTGGTGGTTTTTGTTTTAGGCGGAGGGGAAGGCTTTGGCGGCAGTGCCTATCCTCGGCTTTTGCCAAATCTCGATCTGTAACACCAAGCCAGCGAAAAAGGCTCTAACTGTTACAGATTTAGATGAACCGTTCGGCCGCCAACCTAACGTCTTGATCTGTAACACGTAGCGGGGAATTTGGTCTCTAACTGTTACAGATTGAGATGAACAGGCGGATGTTCGCACAATGTTTCAATCTGTAACAACTACGGGACTCAACGTGGCCTACCTGTTACAGATCGAGACAAACTGGCCGGTCAGGCCCCAAACCACCACAAAGGTGCCTGTCCCCATCGTGGTGGTTGGGGCGGCCGGTATAGAAAAAGTCCCCGCCGGGCGTGTGCTCGACGGGGACTTTGCCGTTTGATGGCTAGCGCTGCGGGTGATTACTCGCCCAGCAGGCTCTTGGTGATGGAAGCGGCGGCCTTCTTGCCGGCGCCCATCGCCAGAATGACCGTAGCGGCACCGGTGACGATGTCGCCGCCGGCCCAGATGCGGGGATCGGTGGTCTGGCCGGTCTCCTCGTCGGCAACGATGTAGCCCCACTTGTTGAGCTCCATCTTGCCGCCGATCTTCTTTGCGAAGGGGTTGGCGTTGGTGCCGATAGCCGAGATCGCGACGTCGCAGGGAATCTCCTCGATGGCGCCATCGATGGGCACCGGGCGACGACGGCCGGACTCGTCGGGCTCGCCGAGCTCCATCTTCTGGACCTTGACGGCGCACACGGAGCCGTCCTCGCCAGCGACAAACTCGAGCGGGGAGACGAGCGGCAGAACCTCGACGCCCTCGGCCTTAGCGTGGTGCAGCTCGGCACGACGGCAGGGCATCTCGTCCTCGGTACGGCGGTAAGCGATGATGGCGTGCTCGGCGCCCAGGCGCTTGGTGGTACGGACGGCGTCCATAGCCACGTTGCCGCCACCAAAGACGACGACGTTCTTGCCGTGCTTGGTGGGGGTGTCGTACTCGGGGAACTTGTTGGCCTTCATCAGGTTCACGCGGGTGAGGTACTCGTTTGCGAAGAAGACGTTGGGCAGGTTCTCGCCGGGGACGTTGAGGAACTTGGGCAGGCCAGCGCCGGTCGCAACGTAGATGGCGTCGAAGCCCTGCTCGAACAGTTCCTCGGCCGTGGCCATGTTGCCCACGACGGAGTTGTACTCAAACTTGACGCCCATGTCCTCCAGGCCGTCAATCTCGCGCTTGACGACCGCCTTGGGCAGACGGAACTCGGGGATGCCGTAGACCAGCACGCCGCCGCCGGTAAAGAAGGCCTCGAAGACGGTGACGTCAAAGCCGTTGCGGGCGAGCTCGCCG
>CABUWR010000101.1 GCA_902495265.1 uncultured Collinsella sp.
GCAGGATATCGCCGCCATGAGCGCGATTCCTAACATGCGCGTGTATCTGCCGAGCGACCGCTTCCAGACCGCCGAGCTCGTGCGCGCCCTGATAGCCGATAACAAGCCGGCTTACATCCGCGTGGGCCGCAATCCGGTCGAGGACGTGTACACCGAGGACGAGTGCCCGTTCCAGATGGATCGCGCCACCTGGGTGCGCCGCGGCACCGATGTGACGCTCGTCGCCACCGGCGAGATGGTCCGCCATGCCGTGGACGCCGCCGACCTGCTGGCCGAGCAGGGCATCTCGGCAACGGTGCTCGACATGTACTGCGTCAAGCCGCTCGACACCGAGGCCGTGATTGAGGCAGCCGGTGCCACGCGCGCCGTCGTGACCGTCGAGGAGCACAGCCCCTTCGGCGGCCTGGGCTCTATGGTCGCGCAGGTGGTGGGCGAGCATTGCCCGCGTCCGGTCAAGTGCCTCTCCCTGCCCGACGCGCCGGTCATCACCGGCACGAGCCCCGAGGTCTTTGCGCACTACGGCCTCACCGGCGAAGGCATTGCCAAGACGGTCGCCGAGTTCCTCGGCAACTAGTAGACACAGACGCTGCGCGGCCGCCAAGCACCGCACCTTGCCGCTCAAACGGTCGCTTGCGTACGCAAAGTACGCGGCGCTCCTCTTTCACGGCAATCTGCGGCACTTGGTGGCCGCTCGCTCCTTGTCCGTCGGGTTTTAGTTTTTGAATCGGCGGGGGAGACAGGAGAGTACATGAGTAAATACATCATCGGAATCGATCAATCCACGCAGGGCACCAAGGCGCTGCTGGTGGACGAGGGCGGCCATCTGATTCATCGTGCCGACCGCTCGCATCGCCAGATTGTCAACGAGGCCGGCTGGGTGAGCCATGATCCGGCCGAGATTGCCGCCAATGTGCTGGCCGTAGCGCGTGCCGTGGTGGAGGAGACCGGGGTCGACCCGGCCGACGTCGCCGGCATCGGCATCTCTAACCAGCGCGAGACCACCGTTGCCTGGAGCCGCACGACGGGCGAGCCGCTGTGCGACGCCGTGGTGTGGCAGTGCGCCCGCGCCCGCGAGCTGTGCGACAAGCTGGCCGCGCGCGAGGGCGTGGCCGAGCTGGTGCGTGACACGACGGGCCTGGTGCTCTCGCCCTACTACCCGGCTGGCAAGATGGCCTGGATTCTCGCGAACGTTCCCGCGGCTGCCGAGGCCGCGGCAGCGGGCGAGCTGTGCCTGGGCACCATCGATGCCTGGGTGGTCTGGACGCTCACGGGCGGCGCGGAGTTCCGCTGTGACTGGTCCAACGCCAGCCGCACGCAGCTCTTTGACCTGCGCCGTGGCTGCTGGAGCGAGCCAGTGTGCGAGGCCTTTGGCGTCGACGTGGCCTGCCTGCCGCAGGTGACCGATTCCGATGGCCTGTTCGGCACGACGGACCTGGGCGGCTTTTTGCCGGCGCCCGTGCCCATTCACGGCGTGCTCGGCGACAGCCATGCGGCCTTGTTCGCGCAGGGTTGCCACAGCCGCGGTATGGCCAAGGCGACCTATGGCACTGGCAGCTCGGTCATGATGAACGTCGGCGACGAGTTCGTTGCCAGCTCGCATGGGCTTTCGAGCTCGCTCGCATGGCGTATGGACGGCGTGACCGAGTACGTGCTCGAGGGCAACGTGAGCTACGCCGGCGCCGTCAAGACGTGGCTGCGCGATGATCTGGAACTCATCAACAACCCCGAGGAAGTCACCGACCTGTGCTACGCCGCCAATCCGGCGAGCCGCGTCTACTTTGTGCCGGCGTTTACCGGTTTGGGCGCGCCGCACTGGGCGAGTGACGCCGAGGGCTGCGTCTTTGGCATGACGCGCACCACGGGTCGCGCGGAGTTCGTGAAGGCCGCCGACGAGTCGATTGCCTATCAGATCTTTGACGTGATCGATGCGATGGTCGAGGATTCGGGCGCGGCATTGGCCGAGCTTCGTGTTGACGGCGGTCCCACGCGCGACGCGTACCTGATGCAGTTTGAGAGCGACTTGGTTGGTTCGCCCATTCGCATCGCGAGCAACGACGAGATGAGCGGTCTGGGTGCGGCCTGGGCCTGCGGTATTGCGCTGGGCATGTACACGCGCGATGTCGTCGACGTCTACGGTGCCCGCGGCATCGTGGAGCCTGCCATGACCGCCGACGAACGCGCCAAAAAGATCGCCGGCTGGCGCCACGCTGTCGACGCTACAATCGCGTACACTGCCTAGCATGATTTTTCCGGGACGGGGATTATAAACTCATTGATCCCCGTCCCAGGTAGCTTATTTGGGACGGGGCTTTTTTGACTGGTATGATTGGTGCGACCATTCGAACCAGCTAAAAGAGCCCCGTCCCAAATTGACTACCGAGAGGATCTGCCATGGAGCGCATCGCCAGCTTTTCTGTTGATCATCTGCTGCTTGAGCCCGGCGTGTATGTGAGCCGCATCGACCGCGATCCGGCGACCGGCGCCGCCGTCACCACGTTTGACCTGCGCCTGACCACGCCCAACAAGGAGCCGGTCATGAACACGGCCGAGTGCCACACCATCGAGCACCTGGGTGCCACGTTTCTGCGCAATCATGCCAAGTGGTCGAGCCGTATCGTCTACTTTGGGCCCATGGGCTGCCGCACGGGCTTTTACCTCGTCGTGTTTGGCGAGGTGACGAGCGAGGAGATTCTGCCGCTCGTACGTGAGCTGTTCGAGTTTGTCGCCGGCTTTGAGGGCGATGTTCCCGGTGCCGCTCCCGAGGAGTGCGGCAACTATCTGGACCAGAACCTTCCCATGGCTAACTGGCTCGCGCGCCGCTACCTCGACCGCGACCTGGCCGATATCGACGAGAAGCACCTGCACTATCAGCAGGCGTAAGGCTGCTGGTAGGAATAGCGTTTGCGCCAGAAGCGCTCCCGCTCTTTGTGGGGCGCTTTTTCATGCTGGGCGCTCAAAACGGAACGAGATAGTTCTAGAATGTTCATACTGTCACATAAACGAACAGGAGCGAGCATGCATATCTACTCTGTATCAGATCCCGAGTTCAAATCTTATGGCCGCGTGTGGAACGACGTTCCGTCCAACCTGACCGCTCCGCTCGTCGGGGCGCTTGCCTCCACGCCCATCCCCGAGGGTAGCAAGTACGTAGCAAGCGCGCCGGAGCTCGAGGGCGTCAAGGATGCCGATAAACTGGGCTTTCTCATGTTTGGCGGCCGTCCCTTCCAGCTCGGCTGGTGCAACGGCCACAACACGCGTCTCAACTGCCTGGAGTACCACCGCGCGAGCGAGTTCAACCTGGGCGCACGCGACTTTATCCTGCTCGTGGCACATCGCTGGGAGATCGAGGACGGCAAGCTCGATACCGCGTGCGTCAAGGCGTTCCGCGTGCCGGCGGGCAAGGTCGTCGAGGTTTTCAACACCACGCTCCACTACACGCCGTGCATGGTCGACGACGGTGGCTTCCAGGTGATGGTGGCGCTGCCCGCTGGCACCAATGGTCCGCGCCCCGAGGCCGCGGCCGACATGCCTGCCGCCGGTGACAGCTACTGCTACTGGAAGGCAGACAAGTGGGTTCTCTGCCATGCTGACAGCCCCAAGGCTGCCGAGGGCGGCTACGTAGGCCTCATCGGAAAGAACCTCGACATCGCCGTGGACTAGAATCTTCCGTCTCAATCTGTAACGTCTAGCGGGCTAAATCGTCTCTACCTGTTACAGATTTAGACAAACTGCAGGGGAAAGACCGAACAATCTCAATCTGTAACACCAGGCCCGGTTTTTGCTGCCTACCTGTTACAGATCGAGACAAACCGGGCCCAATCCACTACAAAGGTGCCTGTCCCCATTGTGGTGGCTGCCTAGAGTTGGCTGCGCAGGTAGTCAGCCATATATGGTACGGCGAAGCGCACGTAACCGCGGCGCGCCTGTTCGATTACGCCGACGTCGATGAGGCGCCGGCGATACTTTTGCGCATAGTCGGGTGTGACTGACATGCGCTCGGCCACATCGGAAATGCGTGACACGCCGTCTTCGTCATCGGTCATTGCAGCGAGAAACGCAACATCTTGGTCCGATAGCGCGGCGAGCGTCGTTTCGCACACATCGTTTTCGAAATCGGCCTTTGACGCTTCGATTGCTCCGTCGACTTGCTCTGGCGTTACGCGTTCTCCTGCCTGGCAACGATTGGCGATGTTGTAGCCGATGAGCTGCAGCATGTAGGGCGAGCCCTGAGTTGCGCGAGCAGCGTCCAGCCGAAGATTGCCTGGAATATCAAGGTCGAGCTCTTCGAAAGCTCGCTGATAGTAGGCATCCACATCTCCAACTGAAAGCGGTTCGAGCGTGACCTTGCGTGCGCGGTTGAGAAATGTCAGTACGCGGTCGTTGAGTGTCGCGGAGACTGCTCCCGGGAGGCCCGCCATGACGAGCGCGACGTTGAGCCCCTCGCCGACCAGCTCTTGATAGGCGGTGACGAGCTGTCTGATCTCGGGCGAATTGGCCTGGAGCTCATCGATGAGGATGAGGATGCCGTGTCCCTGCTCGGTCAGCTTGCGCGCCAGCTGCGTGAGCTTGAACTGGAAGCTTTTGGTTTCCTGCACATCGCGCGTGAACTCAAGGCCGGCTGAGAAGCCGAAGACGCTCAGGCTGCCGCCCGCAAGTTTGGGGAGCCGATGCTTGTTGGCGTAGGGCTCGCCCGCTTCCTGGATCTTCTCAACAATACGCTCGAGCATATCCTCGGAGGCTACGGTGGGCGTGGCGACAACAAAGCCGAGCTTGCGTGCGCGATCGGCAAGTTCCCACAGCAGAACCGTTTTGCCGCTGCCTCGCTGGCCGAGCATGAGCATGGCTCGGTCTCGATTGCCCGGCTCCTGCTCAAGGCCGGAGATGAATGTCGAAATCACGCTCCCGCGCCCCACCAGATAGGACGGGCGATTTCCAAATGAGGGGGAGAAGATGGTTTCAGTCATGAGTCTCCTTTCCTTTTTTTCCTATTTTTTCCTTTTTTTCCTATTCAGTCAAATATCCCGCCGGCGAAGGCGGCTACGTAGGCCTCATCGGCAAGAACCTCGACATCGCCGTGGACTAGAATCTTCTGTCTCAATCTGTAACATCTGGCGGGCTAAATCGTCTCTACCTGTTACAGATCAAGACAAACCGCCCCCAACCACCACAAAGGTGCCTGTCCCCTTTGTGGTGGTTTGGGCAGGCGGGTATCAAAAAGTGTCAGATGGGGGCGGCTGTCGGGCACCTGCGCGCGAAAAGAAGTATCGACCTGCGTCGTTGCCGTTGAGCGACGCGTTGTTTGCAGGGATACTGAGCCTATGACAACAGCGTGTGAAAGGATTGATGCATGGCTTTCCGTAATGACTTCCTGTGGGGCGGCGCGACGGCTGCCAACCAGTGCGAGGGCGCCTACAACGTGGACGGCCGCGGCCTTGCCAACGTGGACGTGGCTCCGCACGGCTCCGAGC
>CABUWR010000102.1 GCA_902495265.1 uncultured Collinsella sp.
CTTCTGGTTGAGCAGGTTACGGCCGTTCTTGGAACCGCGCGCCTTGCCCAGCTGCACGATCAGGCCGTCCTCGGCGGCCACGACCGGCTTCACGTTGAGCAGCGTACCCACGGCGCCGGCCGCGGCAGACAGACGGCCGCCGCGCACCAGGTACTCCAACGTCTCGAGCAGGCCGATAACCACCACACGGTCGCGCACGGCCTCGACTGCCGCCGCGATCTGGGCCGCACTACGGCCCTCGTCCACCAAGCGCAGCGCATACTCGACCAGCACGCGCTCGCCCAAGGTCACGTTATTGCTGTCCACGACGAACACGTCGCCGCCCGGCGCCTCGGCAAGTGCCGTACGAGCACTCTGGTTGGTGCCCGAAAGCTTGGCGCCCACGGTAATAATCACGGCCTCGTCGCCGGCCTCACGCGCTTCGGCAATCGCCTGTGAAAAGGCATACGGGTTGACCTGACCGGTCTTGGGCAGCTCATCGCGCTCCACGAGCATCTCGTAAAAGCGCTGGTGATCGATGTCGACGCCATCCATGTACACATCGGTGCCAAAGGTGACGGACAGCGGCAGAACGCGCAGAGCGGGGTGCTCCGCCGGAGACATATCGCTGGCGGAATCGGTAATAATGCGGACGGACATAGCGAATCCTTTCTTGCGCAGGTCTCGCGCAGGGATTTTTGACAGCAATGCCCCGGCACGGTATACGCGCTCAAACGGGACGATGCAGTTGTTGGCTGAAAGCTAGCGCCAGCGCGGTCTTAGATCTCACGCAAGGTGTTGAGAATCGTACGCAGCGACGCGTACATCTGCTCGCGCTGCTCCACGCCCATGGCCTTACCGGTGGTGTCGAGAACTTCGCGAATGATGCGATCGGCCTCGCTCATGCTCTCGCCGCCCAGGGCAGTCAGGCGCACCGGGGCACGGTACTTGACGGCAGCATCGCCCGAGTCGTCGACCTCGACGTAGCCGCCCTCCTCCAGATGTGCCAGTGTGCGCGAAACGGCGGCACGGGTAACGCCGGCCATGCGGGCGAGGTCGGCGCCAGTCAGGCCGTCCTTGCTGCGCTCAAGATAGTACAGGCACATGACGTCGGAGCCCTTAAGGCCGAGCCTTGCGCCCTCGGACGTTTTGATACGCTGAATCTCCTTGTAGAGGCCGCTGATCAGTCCGACAAAATCCTCAAAACGTGTCTCGTCGTTCTGCTGCATGGGAGACGACCGCCTTTCGCTTGCATGATGCTAACCGGTAAACATCTTAGCCGCATGTCCGAACCCCCGTACCCAAATATCCCAATTGTTAACCCATCAACATAAAAACCACCACAAAGGGGACAGGCACCTTTGTGGTGGTTTTCGACGAATACGGGTCGCAAAAGTTCCTATAGCTCCACGCAGGGATTGTCGTGGGTCACTAGGGTCTTAACGACGACCGTCGCTCCCAGATATCGTTCGAGCAGCTCGGCCAAGCGATCAATCGCAGCCTGGCAATCCCCCATCCGCTCGGGCTCCACGCACTCAATCGCCAGGAATGCGTCGGCCGAATCGTCGGATAGAGCCGTTCGAACGCCGTCGCGCCAGTTCCAGCAGCGGCACACGGCGCCCGCATCGTCAATGTAGGTGAGCTCGCCGGGCAGCGTCGGGTCGTCCGCTTCCTCGCCAAGCGGCAGGAACGCATCCCCGCCGTCGGTCACCTTCAGGCGAAGGTCCCCCTCAATCGCATGCAAATCCTCGCCGCCAACGGGCAGCGCGTAGGACAGCGACACCGTGTTGTAAATATCCACCGCCGGTGTGATATGACCGACCGGCTTGCCTTTGAGTACGCGTTTGAGCAGGTTCTCGATTGAGCAACGCGCGCCCTTTTTGGTCTTGAACAGACGATAGGCCTCGCGCCATGCCTTGACCGGCGCGTTCTCGCTGATAGTATCGCTTGTCAGATGACGCTCCGCATCGATATTGGCGCGGTCGAGCAACGCCGCAATCGCATCCACGTCCTCTTGAGGAATCTGAGCCGTGGGCTTCATGCCCTCCACGACCACAACACCGACCGCTGCCTGCGGAAACAGCTCCCAGAATGAATCCTCGGCAATAAAGCTCTTCATACGCTCTCCCTTCATTGTGCGCGCCCGAGTGAGGGCGCCTAAACAAAAAGCGCCCTTACGACGGCCACCTTCAAAGTCCTACGGTGCCGTCACAAGAGCGCTTGCGCTGTCCCCATCCGGAGAAGGGGACGATATGTCAGGCGTATTGTAACCCGAGTCATCCACGCAAGCAAAACCACCACAAAGGTGCCTGTCCCTTTGTGGTGGATATGGACTCACGGCGAAGCTAGTGGCGAAGTCCCAGCAGCCCGCGGCCGCGATGACGGGCGTCGGCGGGCACCTGAGCGTGCGGGCCGGCGGCCTTGACGGACTCGGGCAGGTGCGAGTACTTCTTCTCGAAGTTCTCCTCAAACATCACCGCCAGGTTGTGCGCTGCCTCGTCGTAGCGAGCGGTGCTCTGCCAGTACTGGCGCGGCACCAGGATGCCATCGGGCACACCGTGGCACGTGGTGGGAATGTCAACGTTAAAAATATCGTCGTGCACAAACTCGCTGTCCTCGATGGTACCGTCGAGGGCGCGGGCCACCAGGGCGCGCGTGTATGCAAGCTCGATTCGATGGCCCACGCCATAACCGCCACCAATCCAGCCGGTGTTGACCAGATAGACGCGGGTGCGTCCGTCGGCGATACGCTCGCCGAGCATCTTGGCATAGACCATGGGATCGAGCGGCATAAACGGCTCGCCAAACAGCGAGGAGAACGTGGGCGTGGGCTCGGTGACGCCGACCTCGGTGCCGGGGATCTTGGCGGTGAAGCCCGTCACAAAGTGATACATGGCGGCATCGGCCGTCAGGCGCGAGATAGGCGGCAGCACGCCAAAGGCATCGCAGGTCAAAAACAGCACGACGCTCGGGGTGGTGCCCATACCCTTGGTCCACGCGTTGGGGATATGCTCGACGGGATAGGCCACGCGCGTGTTGTGCGTGATCGAGACATCATCATAGTTAGGCTTGCGATTCTCATCGAGCACCACGTTTTCGCAGATGGCGCCAAAGCGGACGGCGTTGAAGATCTCGGGCTCATGGAACGCGTCCAGGCCCTCGCACTTGGCATAGCAGCCTCCCTCGATGTTGAAGATGCCCATGTCGGACCAGCCGTGCTCGTCGTCGCCGATCAGCAGGCGCGTGGGGTTGGCCGAAAGCGTGGTCTTGCCCGTGCCGGAAAGGCCAAAGAACACGGCCGTCTCGTGCGTGACGGGATCCATGCTGGCCGAGCAGTGCATGGGTAGCACGTCGTCCTCGACGGGCAGTAGGTAATTCATGACGCTGAAGATGGACTTTTTGATTTCGCCGGAGTAACCGGTGCCGGCAACCAGAATCACGCGCTCCTGGAAGTTAATGACCACGGCGGCGCTGGAGTTGAGGCCCTTGATGGCGGGGTCGCACTGGTAGCCAGGTGCCGCGAGCACGCAAAAGTCCGGCTCGCCGGTGCGCGCAATTTCGCGGGCGAGCGGACGGGCGAGCATCTGCTTAATAAAGAGCGCCTGGCTGGCACGCTCGCAGGCGACGAGCAGGCGACGCGTGTGGTTGCGGTCGGCGCCGGCCATGCCGCGGGTGACGAACACATCGCGCTCGTTGAGATAGTCGACGATGCCGGCCTTGATGGTCTCGTAGCTCTCGATCGAAAGCGGTCGGTTGACGGCGCCCCAGGCAATCTTATCGTGGACATCGGGGGTGTCAACGATAAAGCGATCGTTGGGAGAACGACCAGTGCGCTCCCCCGTCTCGATCACCAGCGCGCCGTTGGATGCCATGCGGCCTTCTTCGCGGCGGATGGCGTGCTCGACGAGCTCCGCGGCGGGTAGATCGACCAACAGACGGGGCTGATTATCGGCGGGATCTTCGACCAGCGTAATACCAAAGTTGGACAAAACTTCTGCAGGGGTAACACCAGGCATGGGGCCTCCTTTAAAAACGCGACACGCGGACGCGGCGCGCACTTTACTCACGTAAAGCCCGTTGTACCCGATATGCAAAAACGTTTTTGCGGCAACGGCGAAGCGCCCGCCCAACGGTCAAAAATCACAGGCAAGCGGCCTAGCCATTGGGGACGCTCTTAAACGACTAGTCGTTGGGGACACTCTTGAACAGGCAACAGCCAAGGAGTGTCCCCAGATGCCGGCACTTAGGGACGTTCCCAAAGTGCCGACTACAGCGGCAAGCCTTGGCCGAGCATGGCGATGGCGCTCATGAGGACCAGCATGCCGGCGGCGTAGGGCAGCACTGCGCCCAGGAGCTCGGCATCCTTACCGCGCACGTGAACGGCGGCAAGACCGATGGCGAGGGTCTGTGGCGAGATCATCTTACCGGCGGCGACGCCCAGGGCGTTCAGCGCGACCATCCAGTAGTCACTCACGCCCAGCGCCGTAGCCGCCTGGCTCTGGATGGGACCAAACAGCATGCCCGAGGACGTGCCCGAACCGGTCACGAACGCACCGACGGCACCGATCCACGGGGCCAGAATCGGGTACAGACCACCGGCGATGGCGATGCAGAACGCGCTAATCGACGAGATCATGCCCGCATAGCCCATCACCTTGGCGCAGCCCAGCACCGAAAGCATCGTGATTACCGTCGGCATCATCTGCTTGACGGTCGCGGCCAGCACCTCGCCCATCAGACGCGGCGAAGCGCCCTGAATCGCACCGCCGATAAACGCGGCCAGGAAGATCCAAACACCCGGTGTGTTGATCCACGAAAACGTAAGCGTACCGGGGTTCTCGCCGCAATACACCTGCACGTGGCTCGCAAACGGCGCGAGCGCGGCGTGCACGACGGGAACCAGGTTGGAGGTACCCAGCAGCAGCACAAAAATCAGGATGAAGCACGACCAGGCAGAAAGCGCCGACTTAACGGTGAGCTGCTCGCCGGCCTCGATATTCATATGGAAGCGCGCGTCCAGGTGACCGGACTTCTCGGCGCGCATGGCAAGCGCGGCAGTCAGCGCGAGTGACACGATGGAGCCCACGACCACGGCCAGCTCGGGACCCACAAACATGGCAACGACCAGGGCCGCACCAACAAAGGACACACCGGAAAGCAGTGCCACGCCGGCAACGCCGTGCAGACGCTCGGCAACGCTTGCAATATTGCCCTGGTCATCGGCAACACGACCCGCAACCAGCACAATAAGCAGCGGCATCACCACAAAGAACGGTGCGAGCTGCACCAACTGAACGGTCGCCAAATGCAGGGAATCCAGGCCCACCAGGTCGGCAACGGACACTGTGGGGATGCCAATGGAGCCGTAGGGCGTGGGCACGCCGTTGGCCAGCAGGCAAATCAGCACGGCAGGCACGGCCTCAAAACCAAGGCC
>CABUWR010000103.1 GCA_902495265.1 uncultured Collinsella sp.
CCTCCTCCTCGGCAGTCGTGCCGGCGGCAATATGTTCGGCAGACGTGCCGGCGACCAGGTCGATCTTCTCGTCCTCATCACCGTCGGGGCCTTCGCCGCGCTCGATGATCTGGATGCCGTCAATCTCGTCCTTCTCGTCTTTCTTTTGAATCAGACCCATATCAGTTACTCCTTGTTAGGAAACATAGTCCCCAATAGAATACGCCCGGCAAAGCGCCGGGCGTATTGATTCTTAGGTTATACGCAAACACTTAAGTACTAATTAGGCGTTTGCAGCGTGCATACCTTAGACCAGGTGCGCGATAACGGCATCGGCAAAGGCCTGCGTGCCCACAGCGCCCTCAACGGAGCCGGTCTGGGCACGACGCACGTCGCCGGTAACCTGCTCGCCCTCGTCGAGCGTGGCAGATACGGCGGCACGAATGCGATTGGCAGCATCGTTCTCGCCCAGGTGATCGAGCATCATCGCAGCAGAGAGGATCTCGGCCGTGGGGTTGGCTATATCCTTGCCTGCGATATCGGGTGCGGAGCCGTGCGTTGCCTCGAAGATGGCGCAGTCGGCACCGATGTTGGAGCCGGGGGCCATGCCCAGACCGCCCACCAGGCCGGCGCACAGGTCACTCACGATGTCGCCGTACAGGTTGGGCAGCACCAGGACATCGAAGTCGTTGGGGTTCTGGACCAGGCCCATGCAGGTGGCGTCGACGATCTTGTCGTTGAACTCGATATCGGGATAGTTGGCGGCCACCTCGCGCGCAACGCGTAGGAACAGGCCGTCGGTCGCCTTCATGATGTTGGCCTTGTGCACGGCCGTCACCTTTTTGCGGCCGCAGCGACGGGCATACTCAAAGGCATACTCCACAATACGGCGGCTCTTGGCGATGGAGATCGGCTTGATCGAGATCGCGGAATCGGCGGCGAAGGTCTTCTGGCCCGAGCGCTCGACGAGCTGCGAGAGCTCCTCGACCTCGGCAGCGCCCTCATCGAACTCGATGCCAGCGTAGAGGTCCTCGGTGTTCTCGCGCACGATGACCAGGTCAACGTCGCGGAAGCGCGAGCCGTCGCCCGGCTGCGACAGGCAGGGGCGCACGCAGGCGTACAGGTCAAAATGCTTGCGCAGGGCCACGTTGACGCTGCGGAAACCCGTGCCGACCGGCGTGGTGATGGGACCCTTGATGGCAACCTTGGTCTCGGCGACCGCATCGAGCACGTGCTGGGGCAGCGGCGTGCCAAACTCGTCCATGACGCCGGCGCCGGCCTCCTGGACGTTCCAGTTGATCTGGACACCGGCGGCCTCGACCACGCGGCGCATGGCCTGCGTAATCTCGGGACCGATACCGTCACCGGGAATCAGGACTACATCGTGCGCCATAATCTGTTACTCCTCGTCTTCGGCGTCGTCAGCTTTTTTAACGCTAGCACGCTTCTTCTTTTTGGAGAGATCCAGGCCAAAACGTTTAACAAGCATTTCGCAAATCTCGCTCGAACGGGCCTTGAGATAGCTGCCCTTGCCGTTCTCGGCGTCGAACTTAAGGCGCAGCGCGAGCTTCTCGGCAACCTCGGCGTCGATCTCGCCCTGGCAAAACTCGTACAGGCAACCGAGCATGTCGCGATACTCAAGGTCGCCGTGGTAGCACTGGATGGCCTCGTCCAGGATGGGCCAAGCCTCGCGCGAACGCTCGACGCTCGTGGCACCCCACACGCACAGCAGGCGGAAGGCGGCATAGCGCAGCGTGGAGGAGATCTCGTCGAACAGTGCAGTCTCGGCGCCCTCAAAGGCATCGCCCAGCTGCTCGGGGCAGGTAGTGGCGAGCGCCGTCAGGGCATCGAGGGCCTCCCAGCGGGTCTGAGCCTCGGGGCGGTCGAGCGCCTCGATCAGCGCGGGCACGCAGGGCACGACGCGCTGCGGATCGCGCTCGGCAAGCAGGTGCAGCACGCGGGCGGCAAACTGGCGGATGCGGCGCGTGGGGCAGCCGAGCTCCTTGACCAGACGGTCGACGGCGTTCTCGTTCTCCTCTGCCAGCTGAAGCTGTGCCAGCTCCTCGTCGGTGAGCTGTTCGTCTTTGTTTTCTGCCATAGTTACCTCTTCTTACTATTTCTTAGCGTGCTTGCCAGCACCCTTGCTGTCATCGGTGACCGAGATGAGCTGTCGGTCGGCCGCGCCATTGCGACGCGCACGGCGGCGTTCCTCAGCGTCGCCCGCGTCGGCGGCGGCGCGATGAGCCTTGTTGACGTTAAAGACCTCGTCGTGCTTGCGCCACGGACCGACGGACTCGCCAAAGCTCATCTTAAGACCGGCGATAAATCCGCCGAGCCAGCCGATCGGCGCAAACTGCACCAGCGGGAACAGCGAGAACACCCAGGTCAGCAGGACGACTGCCGCCGCGCCTGCAAAGTTGGCAATCCAGTAGTCGCGCTTGGTGATCACGCGCTTTTCGCAGGCCCACTGGCCGCACAAAAAGCCAATGTAGATCGCAAAGAGAAAGAGCACCAGCGCTAGTACCACGAACGTCCAGCTCATGGGCGCTACTCCCCGTGATGGTGGCCGCAGCAGCACTCGTGGCCGTCGTCATGGCCGTGGCCGCCGCAGCACTCGTGGTCCTCGCCGTGATGGTGACCGCAACCGCACTCATGGTCGTCGCCGTGCTCGCCGCAACCGCAGCCTTCCTCGTGAGCGCCATGCTCCTCGGGACGATACTGCGACCAGTCCAGACCGGCGGCGATGGCGTCGGCCTCCTCCTTATAGAGGACCGTGATGGCCTGGGTGCCCAGCTTGGCACCACCGATGGCGTCGAGCATGTCGTAGAGCGTAAAGGCCACGTCGGCGCCGGGCAGCGCAAGCTCGCGGTCGTCGGCATAGGCGAGCGCCAAGCGCAGGTCCTTGATGAAGTGCTCGACCATAAAGCCGGGCTTGTAGTCGCCGTCGAGCGCCTTGGGAGCCAGGCTCTCCATGGCGCCGGACTTGCCGGTACCGCCCAGGATCATCTGGCGGGTCTTCTCCAGGTCAAGGCCGCTCAGCTCGGCAAATGCCATGGCGTCTGCCATGCCGACCATGCAGGCGCCCAGTGACACCTGGTTAGCGAGCTTGGCAGCCTGGCCCTTGCCGGCGCCGTCGAAGCAGCAGATGGTTGCCGCAAAGGTGGAAAGGATATCGCGAACCGGAGCGATGTCGTTCTCGGTGGCGCCCACGATAGCCGTGAGCGTGCCGGCGATAGCTCCCGACTCGCCGCCGGTGACGGGGCAGTCAAACGCCATGCGACCAGAAACCTGGGCGGCCTCGGCAATGTCACGGGCGAGCTCGGGCGAGCTCGTGGTGAGGTCGATCAGGACCGCGCCGGGCTTAGTGCACGCGAGCAGACCGTCACCCGCCAGGTAGAGCTCCTCGACCTCGGAGGGATAACCCACCATGGTAAAGACGACGTCGGCGTTCGCCGCGGCATCTGCCGGCGTATCGGCCCAGACGGCACCGCGCTCAACGAGCGCTGCAGCCTTGGACTTGGTGCGGTTGTTGACCGTGACGGGATAGCCGGCATCCAGGATGTGACCGGCGATGGGGGCACCCATGATTCCGGTGCCAATGAATGCGACGGAGAGCTTGTTTGCCATGAAACCTTTCCTTTTGGGTTGGGTGTTATTACCAGGTTGAATACTCGGTGCCAGCGTTTGGGCTGTGAGTCGAGGGCGATTACGGACGCAGCGCTTGCCTACTGACCGCGCACGCGGCGGGCGATACGGTCGGAAAGCGACGCCTTGTCGGCGCGGTTCTTACCCCAAAACGCGCAGGCCACCATGCCGGGGCCCACGTGCGAGCCAATGGTGGGGCCCACGGAGCTGCGAATGATTGTGACGTCGGCGCAGCCCTCCTCCTTGCGGATGGCGGCTTCGAGCCAGTCACCGTCCTTCTCGGCATCGGCCGTCATGATGGCGATGGGCATGGTGCGATCGGGCACGTAGTTCTCGCGGAACGACTTGAGGATGGACTTGAGCGCCTTCTTGCGGCCGCGGTTGACGCCGATCAGCGACAGCGAGCCGGCAAGGTCGTAGGAAAGCTCGGGCTTGACGTCGAGTTTTGCCGTGAGCTGCGCCGCCGCGGGCGGAATGCGGCCGCCAGCAGCCAGTGCGTCGAAGCTCTCGAGCGTAAAGTAGCCGTGAACGTAGGTCTTTGCCTCGTTTGCCCAATCGACCAGCTGCTTGGCGGTCAGTCCCGCCGAACGCTGGCGCACGGCCTCGAGCGCCAAGAGTGCGCCGGTCGCACAGGGCAGAGCGTTGTCGACCACGTAGAGCTCAAAGTTGGGATACTCGGCGCGCACGGCGTCTGCCGCCTGGCACGCGGAGTTGTAGCTCGACGACAGTGCCGAGGTAAAGCACAGGTAGACCGTGGGCGTGCCCTCTTTGGCGCACTCGGTAAAGAACTCGATATAGCGACCGAGCGACACAGCCGAGGTGGACACGCGGGCACCAGCGCGCATGCGGTCGTAGAACTCCTTAGGGCTCATGCTCGACCAGATGTCGTCCGTGCGCTCCTCGCCATCGATAATGAAGGGGAAACCCAGGATATCGACATCAAGGTTCGCGGCGACCTCGGGGCTAAAGTCGCAGCAGGTATCGACGACGATGCGGCAACGGTCCGAATGACCGGCGGATGCGGCCTTGTCCATCAAAGCGACTCCTTACGTAAAAAGGCGGCCACCCGCATGGGATGGCCGCCAACCGTTAACTCATGCAAGTTAACGTATTTTACTCGTCAAGTGTTTCGATGCGGGGCTTGATGATGCCATATCCACCATTCTTACGGTGATACACCACATTGATGAGACCGGTCGTCGCGTTCTCGAACACGTAGAAGTCGTGGCCCAGCAGATCGGTCTGCACCAGCGCCTGCTCCTCGGTCATCGGGGTGACGTCGATAACCTTCTCGCGGACGAGCAGGTCGTCCTCTTCCTCGGGCAGCAGCAGGTCGGCCAGATCCTCGACGCGCTCGACCGGCGCGACATCCGCGGCGCTGGCACCGCCCTGGCGGTTGTCCACGACCTTGGTCTTGAACTTGCGCAGCTGGCGGGTGACCTTATCGGCGGAGAGATCGATGGCGGCATACATATCTGCGCCGTGCTCGGCAACGCGGATCACAGAGCCGCGGGCACGAACCGTGACCTCGACGATTGCCGGGTTGGGGTTCGAGGGGTTCTTCTCATAACGAAGCACGACGTCGACTGTCATGGGCTCGATATCGAAAACCTTGAGCGCCTCACCGATCTTCTCATCCACATGCGCACGCAGAGCATCGGTTACCGTCGTCTTGCGTCCAGAAACCTTGATATCCATACGTGGCTCCAATCTGCCTCGGGGACTTACTGTACTGGCTATGTACCCATTGCCGTGCATTTAATCAC
>CABUWR010000104.1 GCA_902495265.1 uncultured Collinsella sp.
AGGGCGACGGCGACAGCCAAGTCGTGCACGAACACGCAAGGCTGCGTGTTCTCGGTCTGCGAGAGCTCCTCTTTCGAGGCGCTCCGGCACTGCTCGCTGGTCTCCGGGCGCACCTCGTCAGCAATGGCGAACACCTCGGCAGCCGCCGGCGATGCTTCGATGAGGTCGACGCCCATCGCGGGATGCTGGGCACCCTGACCGGCAAACAGAAACGCTACGCTACCCATGCGGTCGCACCCTTCAGGACACGCTCGGCGCCATCGACCAGATCGTCGACGATTTCGCGTGCGCTCTGGCGCTCGTTGACCATGCCAGCAATCTGTCCGCACAAATACGAACCCTCTTCGTAATTACCGTCCTTTGCGGCTTTACGAAGCGCGCCCGTGCCCATGGCCCCGAGCTCCTCGGGGCTTGCGCCCGCCGCCTCGTTCTTGGCATACGCGTTGGTGAAGGGGCTCTTGAGGGCGCGAACCGGATGTCCCGTCGAGCGACCGGTCGCACGCGTCGACGTGTCGCCCGCCTTGAGCACCAGCTCTTTGTACTGTTCGGATACGGTGCACTCATCGGCGACGAGAAAACGCGTGCCCACCTGGACGCCGGCAGCGCCGAGCATAAAGGCGGCCGCCACGCCGCGGCCGTCGGCGATACCGCCGGCAGCCACGACGGGAATATCGACTGCATCGACAACCTGCGGCACCAGTGCCATCGTCGAGGTCTCGCCAATATGGCCGCCTGATTCGGTGCCCTCGGCAACCACGGCAGTGGCTCCGCGACGCGCCACGAGACGCGCCAGCGCCACCGAAGCCACGACGGGAATAACCTTGATGCCTGCATCGCCCCAGGCCTTCATGTACTTGGTGGGATTGCCGGCACCGGTCACCACAACGGGCACCTGCTCATCAATCACCACTTGTGCGACCTCGTCGACAAACGGGCTCATGAGCATAACGTTGACGCCAAAGGGCTTATCCGTCTTGACGCGCAGCTCGTGAATCTGATCGCGCAGCCAGTTTGCGTCGGCATTCATGGCCGCGATAATGCCTAAGCCGCCTGCCTCGGACACGGCAGATGCCAACGAGGCGTCGGCAATCCAGGCCATGCCACCCTGGAACACGGGCTTTTCGATTCCGAGCAAATCGCAGAGAGGAGACTTGAGCATCACTACTTCTCCAATGCCGCCTCGACCGTATCGACGAACTCGCCGACCGTCTTGGGGTTCTCCTCGGTATCGAGCTCAATGCCAAACTCGTCCTCGACGGCAACGAGGATCTCGACGGTACCCAGGCTGTCGAGGCCAATCTCCTCGAGCGTGGACTCGGGCTTCATCTCGACATCGTCAAGGCCGGCGGTCTCGCGGATAACGTCGCAAACGCGCTCGAAGGTCTTCTGATCTGCCATGGTAGTTCTCCTTTGTTTGTGCCCTAGGGGCGTTTTTATTTCCTATGTGCGACTACTTCCAACGAAGCAGATAGCCACCTATATCCAGGCCGGCGCCAAATCCAACGAGGGCGATGGTGTCGTCCTCATTCAGTGCGTCGGTACGTGCCAGCCGGTCAAGCGCAAAGGGAATGCAGGCGCTCGAAATGTTGCCGGTCTCGCGTAGCGTTCGAACCACGCGCTCGTCTGGCACGCCGAGACGCTTGACCGCCTGACTCAGGATTCGTTCGTTAGCCTGATGGAATACAAAATGATCGATGTCTTCGACCGAAATGCCCGCATCGCTCGCAAGCTTATGGACCGTGTCGCAGATGGCGTTGACGCCGAACTTGAACACGCGGCGACCATTCATGGACAGCACGCTCGCGCTATCTGCGGAGTCCTTAAACGGCGAGGTGCCGACCAGACCGGGAACGCGCAACGTCTCGACGTCGGGCGTCGTCGAAAGCTCAACGGCAAGGGGGTTGTCTCCCCCAGCCCCTATCACTGCAGCGCCCGCGCCATCGCCAAAGAGCACGCACGTGGCGCGGTCTGACCAGTCAAGCGCGCGCGTCATCTGCTCGGAGGCAACGACAAGCACATGCTTGGCTCGTCCTCGAGCGATATAGCCCTCGGCGACATCGAGCGCAAATACGAAGCCGGCACAAGCCGCCGAAACGTCGAAGGCTGGACATGTGGCACCCAGGCGCTCAGCAACGGCGCACGCTTCGGCAGGAACGAGATGATCGCCCGTCGTCGTCGAGCAGACGATAAGATCCAGCTGGCTCGCATCGAGTCCGGACGCCTGGAGCGCTTGCTCGCTCGCTGCCACGGCAAGGTCGTCAAGTGACTCGGTGGTGCAGACGTGGCGGCTCTTGATACCGGTGCGGGTAAAAATCCACTCATCCGAGGTATCGAGGAACTCGGACAGCTCGTCGTTGGAAACGCTGCGCTCGGGAAGTGCCGAGCCCGTTCCCAGTATCGTGAAACCCATCACTAACCTCCTTTGCGTTGTTGACGTGTTTACATCGACCAAGAGAGGATAGCGCATTTCAGTCATTGTTGACGTGTTAACATTAAATTGTCCAAATGCGACAAAGGCTTCACATTGTGTCTGCCTCACGACACTATTGCGTTATTCACTTATTCATTAAGGAGGTAGCAGCCGCTATGGATGCCAAATTAACGATAGTCGACGTAACCGGATCGACCAACGATGACCTGCTCGAAGCAGGAAAACAGGGAGCGCCGCACGGCACAGGACTTGCCGCACGGGCTCAGACAGCAGGACGCGGCCGGCGCGGCCACAAGTGGGATTCAACCGCCGGCAACCTGTTGCTCTCGATTGTCCTACGTCCACATGTTGATCCCGCCAAGTACTCTGGTCTTGCCGCCGTCAGCGGCCTAGCGGTGCTCGAGGCACTCGAGGCGCAAGGTCTTGCTAACGAGATCGGCCTCAAATGGCCCAACGACCTCGTCGCGCGAGGGCGCAAACTCGGCGGCATTCTGGTCGAGGCCGCGCGCGATAACGAAGGCAAACCTTTTGCCGTCTGCGGCATTGGCGTCAATGTGAACTATGTGCCTTCGGAGGTTCCCGATGGCGGCCTGCCGGCAATCGGTCTCTCGGATCTCAACGAGAACGTTCCCTCCGTCGATGTGCTCCTCGATGAGGTCTATCACGCAGTTATAGACGCTGTAGATGCGTGGGCAGAGCGTCTCAATGCCATGGAAGAAGACGCCGGACCGCTCGCGCCCGTCCACAGCGAATATATCGCTCACCTCAATTGGATTGGGGAGCACGTTATCGCCCGCTCCCCCGCTGGGGACGAGCTGGCGCGAGGCATCTTTAAAACCGTCGATGACTTTGGTCGAGCGTGCATCGAGACGGAAGGCGACTTACGATCCTTCCATTTTGAGGAGGCATCGCTGCGTCCCATGGGTAAATAAGGCGCCATAGCCACCCATTCGGCCGCATTACCTGGGCCCCAAGGCCACCATTCAAAACAAAAGAGCCCCGCTGCCGTTATGACAGCGGGGCTCTGTAAGCTATGAGCGATATCGCTTAGAGCTTGATGTCGATGTCGACGCCAGCGGGGAGGTCGAGACGCATGAGCGAATCAACGGTGCCCGAGGTGGGGTCGAGGATGTCGATGAGGCGCTTGTGGGTGCGCATCTCGAACTGCTCACGGGAGTCCTTGTTCACGTGCGGCGAGCGGATAACCGTATACAGGTTGCGCTCGGTGGGCAGGGGGACAGGACCGGAAACGCGAGCGCCGGTCTTCTGAGCGGTCTCGACGATGAGCTTCGCGGACTGATCGACGACCTCGTGATCATAGCCCTTGAGGCGAATGCGGATCTTCTGGGTAGCCAACTTAAACCTCCAAAGAGTGCGAGAGATGTTCTCGCGGATTACGTAACAGGGAGCTCGAACTTAGGCGTTCTTGCTCATGACCTCGTCCACGATGGACTTGGGCGCGGGCTCATAAGAGTCGAACTGCATCGTGTAGGATGCACGGCCCTGGGTCTGGGAGCGAAGGTCGGTAGCGTAACCGAACATCTCGCCCAGCGGCACCTTGGCACGGATGAGCTTGCTGTTCTTGCGATCCTCCATGCCCTCGATCTTGCCGCGGCGACCGGAGAGGTTGCCCATAACGTCGCCCATGTACTGCTCGGGGGTCTCGACCTCGACAGCCATGATCGGCTCGAGCAGCTGCGGGTCGGACTTCTTGAGGGCGTCCTTGATAGCCATGGAACCGGCGATCTTGAAGGCGGCCTCGGAGGAGTCGACCTCGTGGTAAGAACCGTCGAACAGGGTGACCTTGACGTCGAGGACCGGGAAGCCGGCGATAACACCGGTGTTCAGGGCCTCCTGGATGCCCTTGTCGATGGACGGAATGTACTCCTTGGGCACGACGCCGCCGACGATAGCGTTGACGAACTCGTAGCCGAAGCCCTCCTCCATCTTCTCGAGCTTGATGACAGCGTGGCCGTACTGACCGCGACCGCCGGACTGACGGACGAACTTGCCCTCAGCCTTCTCGACGTCGTGACCAGCGGTCTCGCGGTAGGCAACCTGGGGCTTACCAACGTTAGCGTCAACCTTGAACTCGCGGAGCAGACGGTCGACGATGATCTCGAGGTGCAGCTCGCCCATGCCGGCGATGATGGTCTGGCCGGTCTCGTGGTTGGTGGACACCTGGAAGGTCGGGTCCTCCTCGGCGAGCTTGGTCAGAGCCAGGGACATCTTGTCCTGCTCGGCCTTGGTCTTGGGCTCGATGGCAACGTCGATAACGGGCTTAGCGAACTCGATCTTCTCGAGGACGATCTCCTTGCCCTCTTCGCACAGGGTGTCACCGGTGGTGGAGTTCTTGAAGCCGACGCAAGCGACGATGTCGCCGGCGGCAGCGTCGTCACGGTCGATACGCTCGGCAGCGTTCATCTCGAGGATGCGGCCGAGGCGCTCGCGCTGACCGTTGGAAGCGTTGATCACGTAGGAGCCAGACTCGGCGCGACCGGAGTAAACGCGGACATAGGTGAGCTTACCGACGAACGGGTCGGTCATGATCTTGAAGACCAGGCCGGAGAAGGGCTCGTCGAAGGAAGGATGACGCTCGATCTCCTCGCCGGTGTCCGGATCGGTACCGGTGACGGCCTCGACGTCGAGCGGGCTGGGCAGGTAGTCGACGACAGCGTCGAGCAGCTCCTGGACGCCCTTGTTCTTGTAGGCGGAGCCCACGAAGACGAGGTTGAGCTCGTTGGCCAGAACGCCCTTGCGCAGAGCAGCCTTGAGCTCCTCGACGGTGAAGTCCTCCTCCATGAGGATCTTCTCCATGAGCTCGTCGTCAAAGCTGGCAGCAGCGTCGAGGAGCTCCTCGCGCTTGGTGGCAGCGATGTCAGCGAACTCAGCCGGGATCTCGTCCATCGGCTCGGGGTAGGTCATGCCCTTGTCGTCGGCCTTGAAGTCCCA
>CABUWR010000105.1 GCA_902495265.1 uncultured Collinsella sp.
GTCGGGATATGGAAATCGTAAATTGCTGCGTCAAAAGCGGTCCTTCAGATTGGGGACGGGCCGGCATGTCGACCGTTCGGCATGCCGGCCCGCTCAAGGGATGTGAAATTAATAACGCTCAAAGAAGGCAAGCGCGTTGTCGCTGCAGAGCTTTTGCATCACGGTCTTGCCAAAGTGCTTGGAAAGCATGTTCTGGAACTCGGGCATCTTGCTGGCATCGGAGAGGAAAGCGGGCACCGTGGCACCGTCCCAGTCGCCGCCGAGCGCGATGACGTCCTCGCCGCCCAGGTCGAGCCAGTGCTCGATATGTGCCGCTAGCTGGTCGAAGGTGACGTCTGCGGCGGTCTTGTCGGTTGCGTCGTTGGAAAGGAACTCGCTGCAGTAGTTGAGGCCGACGATGCCACCCATGTCGCGAATGGTGCGGAACTGGTCGTCGGTGAGGTTGCGCTTAACGCCGCAAACTGCACGGGAGTTGGAGTGGCTGGCGACGAAGGGGCGCGTGGCGTGGGCGACAACCTCGTCAAAGCACTCGTCGTTGAGGTGGGAGACATCGAGTACCATGCCGGCGTGCTCCATCTGCGTAAGTGCCTCGATGCCGGCGGCGGTGAGGCCGGCGTGGGTATCGTGTCCGCTCGCGAGCGGTCCCTGCGCATTCCAGCTGAGCGATGACATGAGTACGCCCAAGCTCTTGAGCACCTCGATCAGCGCGGGGTCCTCGGCAAAGAACGTGGCGTTTTCGATGGTGTGGATGCAGGCGACCTTGCCGTCTTTGAGCGCGGGGCGAATGTCTGCCGCGCTGCGTACGTTGACCATGCGGTCGTGGTTGAGCATTGCCTGGCCGCTCATATGCGCCATGATCTGCGCCTGGAAGCGCGCGGCGTGGGCGGTGGGAATCTCATCGGGGACAAACGTGGCGAAGCACTGTGCCCATGGCGTGTTGCCGATCTTTGCGAGCGAGATGGCGCAGGCGTTGCCCTCGATGAGGTCGAAATCTTGCGGATGCGTTTCGTCGCCGGGGAAATAACCGTCGGTGCCGGCGGTAAAGCGCAGGTCGAGATCGAGCGTGGCCCAGCCGATGCGGTCGGCGGTGTCGCAGTGTAGGTCAAATACGGGATATGCCATGGTTCCTCCGGTTGCAGCGTTTCTTTGCAAACTGTCATTGAATTGTATGACTAGGGTATAGTTAGCGCCATATGTTCATGGCGGCCCGCGTTGTGCGCCGCCCTTATCACGGAGGTTTCCATGTCCAACCAGGGCAAGAAGGTCAAGACTCATTATCGCGGCACGCTCGACGACGGCACGCAGTTCGATAGCTCCTACGATCGCGGCGAGCCGCTGGAGTTCACCTGTGGCGCCGGCCAGATGATCAAGGGCTTCGACGCCGCTGTTGTCGACATGCAGGTGGGTGAGAAGAAGACCGTGCACATTCCTGCTGCCGATGCCTACGGCGAGCACAATCCCGAGATGGTCCTGACCTTCCCGGCCGAGCAGGTTCCCAATATCGAGCAGATCGAGAAGGGCATGAAGCTCTTCCTGTCCACGCCGAGCGGCATGCCCGTTCCCGCCGTGGTCATCGACGTAACGCCCGAGGCTGTGACGCTCGACGCCAACCACGAGCTGGCTGGCAAGGACCTCAACTTTGATATCGAGCTCGTCGAGGTCGAGGGTTAGAGTATGCCTGAACGCTTGGTTTCGACGACATGCTTGGGAAATCTCAACGATCCGTCCTATGAACTCCTGCTTCGCCGGAAGCTGGGCGGCGTCTTTGAAGTTGACGAGCTGCTGCTCGATTGGGACCAGGCTGATACGCGCGCGTTTGTGGGTGTGACGGAGCTGGGGCGCACGGTCGATGTTCGGCTGGATACTGCCGACGGCGGTCGTTTTGTCGACGGCGACGTGCTCGCCGTCGACCGTTCGGGCATGGTGCCCGTGGCGGTTGTCGTGCGCCTGCGCAGCGCTGAGGTTTATTTGGTCGAAGTCGACCGCATGGACCCGATTGCGCTCGCGCATGCGTGCTGGGAGATCGGCAATATGCACGCGCCGCTTTTCCGAGGCGATTCGGACGAGCATACCGTGCGCATGTATACGCCGGTGCAGCCTGTTTTGGGCCGCATGCTCCGGGGCGTCGAGGGTGTTCGGCTCTCGGTGGTTACCCGTGAACTCGATGCGGACCGGCGCTTTGCATCGAGTGCGGCGGAGGCCGTTGTGAGTATGGCTCCAGACTTTACGATCGTAAAGAAGGCGCGCGGTTAACGTGCGCATGAGTAAGACGGACTTTGAGAGGCAACTATTCAAAGTCCGTCTTTCTGTTGATGAGGTGCTGTGGGGGAACATATGGGTCTTGAAGGAATCAAGCTGATTGCATGCGATTTGGACGGCACGTTGCTGCATCCGGGGGAGCGCGAGCCGCGTTCCGAGGCCTTTGAGCTCATCGATGAGCTGCATCGTCGCGGTATCGTGTTTATGCCGGCGAGCGGCCGTCAATATGCGAGCTTGCGCTACCTGTTTGCCCCGGTGGCCGATGAGCTCGCCTATGTATGCGAAAACGGAGCCCTGGTGATGAGCGAGGGACGTGCCGTTGTCAAGCGTTCCATGGAGCGTAGCCTTGCTATGGATATCGCGAATGCCGTGGTTGCGTATCCCCATGCCGACGTGACCCTTTCGTGTGAGGGACACCTCTACACCATGAGCGGCAACGATGCGTTCGTCGACCATTTGCGCTATGAGGTCCACTGCGATGTGGCGGTGGTCGACCGCCCCGAGGACATCGACGAGGACGTCATTAAGATTGCCTTCCAGACGCCCGAGGTGGATCAGCCGGCGGCCCTGGAGTATTTCGAGCGCCTCTTTAGCGACCGTGTTGACGTGATGACGTCGGGAACCGAATGGACGGACTTTATCGGTTTCGGTTCGGGCAAGGGCTCCGCGCTTGCCGATTACGGTCGTGCCCTGGGTATTTCGCCCGATGAGATGATGGCGTTTGGCGATAACGAAAACGACCGCGACATGCTCAACGTCGTGGGCCATCCCTATCTGATGGAGAGCTGCAACCCCTCTATGCGTGGCATTAACGACCGCGTCCGCTACGTGCGCACGGTCGAAGAAGAGCTGCATCGCCTGCTCGCCGAGTAGATATTTGGGACACGTCTAGAAATCTACTTTTTGCTGCAAAGTGCGGAAAGGTGGATTTTAAGGCATGTCCCGAACATCTACCGGCAGTCGGGGCAGAGACCCTCGAAGATGGTGTAGTGCGACGTGACGTGCCAGCCGATTTGCTCGGATGCTTTGGCGTCGAGCTGGGCATCGAAGGGGAGCGGTACGTCGATGACGCGGCTGCACGAGGTGCAGATGATATGCGCATGCGGCTCGATCGTGCGATCGAAGCGGCTGCCGCCCGGCGTCTTGATGGAGAGGATTTCGCCGGCGTCGGCTAGGAGATTGAGATTGCGGTAGACCGTACCGCGGCTGATTTTGTCATCCTGCGCGCGCACGGCGTTGTAGATTTCGTCGGCGGTGGGATGGTTATAGCTTTGGCGCACGGCGTCAAGAACCAGCTTTCGCTGCCTGGTATTCCTTCTTTGCACCGCCATGCGCCTCGCCTCTTTTCTACTAACGGTCGTAGGTAAATGATACCGTATTTAGCACACAATACTAATAATGAGGAGTGAAACCGTCTTCATTGGCAAGTGGGGCTCGGACCTGGGCGTCTACGAGGCGAAAACGCGTCCCCATGCGCTCGTAGGAGGCATGAAGCGCCTCGAGATGAGATAGGATGTTTGCCGGAGCTCCCTGTATCTCCATCTCGACTGAGCCGTCTTCCATGTTACGCACCCAGCCGGTGAGCGCGCGTGCCTGCGCGAGGTTGGTGTTGGTAAAGCGAAAACCAACGCCTTGGACTTGCCCCGCCCAGCGCAGGAAATAGCGCAGGGGAGTGTCTTGAGTGACCCCGTCGCTTGCGAGCACAGTAAGCCTGCGGCGCAGCTCGAGCTCGACGTTTGACGGCTTTTGAGGCTCTCGACTGCCGCTGGTGACGCTGGAGAAGAACGTATCGAAGAAGCCCATCGCTATGCCTGCTTGCCTGCGTCGGCCGGGAAGGTTATGCCGGCCTGCTGGCGCACGGCATCCATGATGCGCAGTGAGACGAGCGTGACATCGCGGTAGTGGCCAAGCTCGTGGCGTCCCGCCGGGGTCTCCCAAATCTCTTCCTTGACGTTATCGATGCCGCCGATGGCGGTGATAAAGTCTGTGAGTTCGTATTCCATGGTGTTGCTCGATTTGGGCAGGTCGAGCACGCGGCCGTTGTCGCCCTGTCCGCGCGGTGCCTCGGTCGCTGAACCGCGTACGACATCGCCGCGATAGTCGATGCGGACGTTGCGGGGCGTGGACAGATGGTCGATCTGGATAGTGCCACGCTCGCCTTCGATCTGCGAGGGCAGCAGGTCATTCGTAATTTTGGAGTGCGCGAGCTCGACGGAGATGCGGCCACCGCCGTAACTGGCGAGGATAGAACCGCAGCCGTCGATGGGGCCGTGCGTGAGCTGTCGCGTGGTGGGGTCGAGCAGCGTAGCCATGCTCGTAAGGCCGGAGGGCATGCCGAAAATCTCGACCATGGGCTCGACGGTGTAGACGCCAATGTCCATGAGGGAACCCGATGCCATATTGCAGTCGAAGATATTGGTGGAGCGTCCCGCGAGAATCTCGTTGTAGCGCGAGGAATACTTGCCAAAGCGCAATGAGGCACGACGAATGGGCGCAATCTCGCCCAGGGCGTCCTCGATGGCGTGGAAAGCGGGGTCATGGAGCGGGCGCATGGCCTCGAGGGCCACGACACCTGCTGCCTCGGCAGCGCGGAAGACTTCCAGCGCCTGCGCCTCGGTGGCGCAGAAGGGCTTCTCGACGATGACGTGCTTGCCACCGGCGATGCAGGCAAGGGCCTGCTCGTAGTGAAGTGCGTTGGGGCTGCCGATATAGACGGCGTCGACGTCGGCAGCGGACGCAAGCTCGTCAAGTGCGGTGAAGTTACGCTCGCCGCCGTGCTTAGCGGTGAAGGCGGTGCCGCGATCTGCGTCGCGCGAGAGCGTGCCCACAAACGCGGCTTGGTCGTTGGCGTTGACGACCTGGATAAAGTCGTCGGTGATCATGGATGTGCCGATGGTCGCGATGCGCAGCATACGTCCCCCTTGCGTTGTTTGGTCTACAGGATGAGTGTAGCGCGTGGGGATATAAAGCTGCGCGAAAATGCTATTACAGGTCGTTCTCGTTAAAGCCGGTGTCGATATCGAGGTTGGCTCCGTCGGCCGCGGTGGTGGCGAGCTCGTCGCAGCGCTCATTGAGCTCATGGCCGGCGTGACCCTTAACCCAGATGA
>CABUWR010000106.1 GCA_902495265.1 uncultured Collinsella sp.
ACCTCATCGAGCTCGACATGAGCGCGCTGGTCGCCGGCGCCAAGTACCGCGGCGAGTTTGAGGACCGCTTAAAGGCCGTGCTCAAGGAAGTACAGAAGTCCGAAGGCAAGGTCATCCTGTTCATCGATGAGCTCCACACCATCGTGGGCGCGGGTGCCACTGAGGGCTCCATGGACGCCGGCAACATCCTCAAGCCAGCGCTCGCCCGTGGCGACTTGCACGCGATCGGCGCGACTACGCTCGACGAATACCGCAAGTACATCGAGAAGGACGCGGCGCTCGCGCGTCGTTTCCAGACTGTGATGGTCTCCGAGCCTACCGTCGAGGACACCATCTCGATCCTGCGTGGCCTCAAGGAGAAGTACGAGATCTTCCACGGCGTACACATCACCGATAGCGCGCTCGTGGCGGCTGCCGACCTCTCCGATCGCTACATCGCCGACCGTTTCCTGCCCGACAAGGCCATCGACCTGGTCGATGAGGCCGCAAGCCGCCTGCGCATGGAGCTCGACAGCATGCCGGTTGAGATCGACGCCACCACGCGTCAGCTCACCCAGCTGCAGATCGAGGAGCAGGCGCTCATGAAGGAGACCGATGACGCCTCCAAGGAGCGTCTGGAGGCCCTGCGTCAGGAGATCGCCGAGGTCCAGGAAAAGCTCAACGTGCAAAAGGCCGGCTGGCTCAACCAGAAGAACGCCATTGACCACGTGCAGGAGCTTAAGAGCCAGCTTGACGAGGCCAAGAGCGAAGAGGAGCGCGCGACGCGCAACGGCGACCTGGGCCGTGCGTCCGAGCTGCGCTACTCCGTGATTCCGGGCCTGCAGCAGCAGATTCAGGATTCCGAGGCCGCGCTCGAGGCACAAAAGCAGCAGGACGGCGAGGGCCTCAACGAGCAGGTGACCTCCGATGAGATCGCCGAGGTCGTGAGCGCCTGGACCGGCGTGCCTGTGTCCAAGATGATGCAGGGCGAGCTCGACAAGCTGAAGGGCTTGGAGGGCGAGCTGCATAAGCGCGTCATCGGCCAGGATGAGGCGGTCTCCGCTGTGGCCGCGGCCGTGCGCCGCAGCCGTGCGGGTCTCTCCGATCCGGACAAGCCCATCGGCAGCTTCTTCTTCCTGGGCCCCACCGGCGTGGGCAAGACCGAGCTCGCCAAGGCGCTTGCTGAGTGCCTGTTCGACGACGAGCGCGCACTCGTGCGTATCGACATGTCCGAGTACATGGAGAAGTTCAGCGTCCAGCGTCTGATTGGTGCGCCCCCGGGATACGTGGGTTACGACGAGGGCGGCCAGCTCACCGAGGCCGTGCGTCGTCGTCCGTACTCCGTGATCTTGCTCGACGAGATGGAGAAGGCTCATCCGGATGTCTTTAACGTGCTGTTGCAGGTGCTCGACGACGGCCGTCTGACCGATGGCCAGGGTCGCCAGGTGTCCTTCAAGAACACGATTATCATCATGACGTCCAACGTGGGCTCCAAGGCCATCGCCGATCTGTCCGGCAAGGACGAGGAGGAGATGCGCCATCAGGTCGACGCCGCCATGGCTCAGACCTTCCGCCCCGAGTTCCTCAACCGTATCGACGATATCGTGGTGTTCCATCCGCTCGGCATGGCGCAGATTGAGAAGATCGTCGACATCCAGCTTGCCGACGTCCGCGCACGCCTGGCCAAGGAGCGCATGACGCTTGCCATCACCCCGGCGGCCAAGCAGATGCTCGCCGTGGGCGGCCTGGACCCCGTGTTCGGTGCCCGTCCGCTCAAGCGTCTGGTCCAGCGCGAGGTCGTGGACGCCATCGCCGCCGCCATCATCGACGGCACGGTGCGCGAGGGCGATCAGGTGACGGTCGATGTCGACAAGGACGGCGGCTTTACCGTCGTGTGCGACAACACGCCGGCGGCCACCTACGAGGTCCCCGACGCCGAGTAGATTTTGGGCCATGCCTTAAAATCTGTCAGTCGTCTCTAAACGCCAAGGGCGGCGGATCCAATTGGGTCCGCCGCCCTTTTTCGTGCGACAATCGATGATGTTGAACACGATTGCATGGCAAGGAGATATGCAGATGAAAGACGAGATCAAGACAAGCGCGCCGGCGACCGATGCCGCACCCGCCGCACCCAAGCCTGCGCCTAAGCCGGCGCCCAAGCCGCGCGACCCCTACATCCGTGCCGAGAACGAGGACGACGACGGCTACGATCCCTACAGCGATCGCCGCCCCGAGCGCGAGCCAATGTTCGAAGCCGACCCGTGGCGCTAAGTGCCACCCAAAAGGCCACCAATAAGTTGCGGTGAAATAGGGACTGTTTTGCGGTTTGAACAGCAAAAACAGTCCCTATTTCACCGCAACTGCGTTGGGGATTGTTCTACAGGGGGAGGGTAGTCAAAAAAGCCCCGTCCCAAATTGACTGCTCGGGGAGTCGCATTCGAGCTCGGTTGTCCTCTTAGCCACTCGATATCCTTCGGAGCAATAACGGTGATAAAACTTGCTTAAGTGCTAATCAAACTACACACAATCTTGCTCTCTAATTAATCAAGAATCAGTATAATGTTGATTAGCTAGAGAGCAAGATTGGAGAATCATGGCATTCAACGACTTGATCGCCCAGAAAATAAAGGACTTTGAACAGCAGGGGGTTCCGCAGGTCTTTGAGCGAGACCTTGATCTGGGAAACCCACAGGAGCCAAAGCGCGACAACATCGTAAATGTGGTTGTGGGGGCCCGCCGTTGTGGAAAGACGTATCGCCTGTATCAGGAGATGCAGCGGCTTCAGGGCCGGGGCGTCGAGGTTGACCGGATGCTTTACTTTAATTTTGAGGACGAGCGCTTGCGCCCGTATGAGTCATCGCTGCTGGCGGACGTGCTCGACACGTTCTATGCGCTGTATCCTGCTGCTCGAACCGAGGGCGCTTACATTTTCTTTGACGAGATCCAGGAAATTCCCGAATGGGGTGCGTTTCTGCGGCGTGTAGTCGATACGGAGAAAGCGACCGTCTATGTGACGGGATCTTCTTCTAAGATGCTGTCCTCAGAGCTTAAGAGCGAGTTCAGGGGTCGTTCTCTTATACGGGAGCTTTTTCCGTTGAGTTTTTCGGAATACGTTCGATATAAGACGGGGAACGTTTTCGAGCCAGATGCGACCTTTTCCCCAAGCGATGCAGCGCTGCTTCGACATCATCTGATCGGATATCTTGAACGAGGGGGATTCATCGCGACGCTTGAGCAGACGCCCGCAGACGCGATTCAGCTGCTACAGGAATATGCTTCGCGAACGGTCGCTATGGACGTCATTGAGCGTTACGACGTCAAGAACCCTCGCCTGGCATCGCTGTTCTTGACGCGGTGTATGGCATCTTCGGGACGAGAGCTGTCAGTGAACAAAGTGTACAACGAGTTCAAGAGCAGACAGATACCCGTCAGTCGTAATTCGCTCAGCGATTTACTTGAGTATTATGAGGATGCCTACCTGTTATTTTCTGTGCCGGAGTTCACGCGTTCATTGGCAAATAACATGCGGTCTGCGTCTAAGGTCTACGCTGTCGACCCTGCGATGTTTGGAGCATTCTCTCCCGCATCAGCATTGGATCAGGGCCAGAGGCTCGAGACCGCAGTGTTCAATGCGCTAAGAAGAAGGACTCCCGCGGTGAGGATCGGATCGGTCTGCCGCCTGCTGATCAAAGAGAAGAGCAAAAGCCATGAGGTGGACTTTGTGGCTGGGGACGCACTTCTCATGCGGGCTTATAGCCTGATTCAGGTGAGTGTGGATATGGCAAGTGAGAAAACGCGCGAGCGCGAAATTGCCGCGCTTGATGCCTCGATGGCCCAGTTCGATCTTGGCGAGTCGGCAATCGTTACCATGGATGAGCAGGCCGATATTCCATGCGAACACGGTGTGGTACACGTTGTGCCCGCATGGAAGTGGCTCCTTGCCTAATCATCTATGGGCCTGTGGGGTCAGGACCTCCTGGCCCCTTCATCACGGTTGGGGAGCACCATGATGCGCCCGGCTAGTCCTGGGCTTTGATACTCGGCAGGAGAATCTGGGCGAGGTAGTCGGTCTCGAGTTTGGTCGCGGCGTCAGCCTTGCCGTCTTTGCCGACCAGCACGTTCTTGATCTGGCTATAGGTGTAGCGGTTGCCGGTCGTGAGCTCGACAAGCTCAATCGCCGTATCCATGGGGTAGGTCGACACAGGGTCCTGCGTGCGTCCGTTGATGGTCTGGGGCACCACGTACGGATAGACGGGGCCGCTGGCGTAGACGGTGTAGCCGTTGCCTAGGCTGACCGTGCCCAAAACCGTATCGCCGTCGTCGGGCGTAAAGGTCTCGCCGTCGCGCACCGCGACGAGCGTCACGAGCGGTGTGTTGGTGTCGCCGTCCAGATAAATGCACAGCGTGCTGCCGTTTTGCCAAGTCGCGACTTTGCCGTACCACTCAACGGGAATATCGAGCTGATACAGGTCCGTTGCCTTATGTCGAGCATCGGCGTCGCGGGCCGCCTGTGCCTCGCGGGAGCTCACGGCGTTGACGGCGGCGTCACGGCGCGCGGTTGCCGCCTGCTGGAGCACCTTTGCGACCGCGGCGGAGTTCACCCCGCCTTCCTCGGCATACTTGGCGGCGGCATCGATCTGGTCGTCAGTCACTGTGTCGGCCGAAGGCACCTTGAGCTTAAAGGTGGCCTGGGCACTCAAATCCTGCCCGTCGCTCTTTATGCTGACCTGCGCCTTGGTGGTCGGCACGGTGTAAATGGTGCCGTCGGCTGCGATGGGGGACCCAGCGATGGAGAGCGTATAGTCACCGGGCAGCAGCTTGATGCCGCGACCATGCTCGTCAACGTAGAGCGTCTCGCTCACAGAAGAACCGTCGGAATCCTGGCCGCTCACCTGCACGGGAATCTTGGAGCCAGTTGAGCAGTCGAGGCCCGCGGCATGCACGCCAATCTGCACCGACATCATTGTGTGCGCATTGGCGGCGGCAACGGCGGCCTGCTCTTGCTGATATCCGTTCCAGGCAGCATAGCCTGCGCCGCCGGCGACGAGCGCGACGGCCACAACGCCGGCAACCATCAGGTTGCGGCGCTTGGGCGGCATCTTACGATGACGAACCTCGGCTTCGCGTGCCGAAGGGACGGACGGTAGGGGAATATCGCCCATGGCGATGGTCTCGTCCACGGCAGGCGCGGAGCCCAGGCCGGGAAGCTCGCGGGTCAGCGAATCTTCGGCCGGTAAGCTGTCGAGCAAGATGGTTTCCTCGCTCGTGTCGGATTCGGGCTGGTCGTCGGCCTCGCATTCGGATTCCTCGTGCCCCGCCTCGTCTTCGGTGGGCGCGGCGCCATCGTCTTTTGCATCC
>CABUWR010000107.1 GCA_902495265.1 uncultured Collinsella sp.
CCGGCACGCTGACGGCCGAGCGCCAGTTGGAAGGCGTGGCGCACATGTCGCGGACGATCATGCCGCGCATAGCCGGAGCGCTCGCGGGGCGAGCGGTATCGCCGGGGAAGGCCGACTGGACGTCGGTCTCATCGATGCCGTAGTTACCGATCTGCGGATAGGTCATGGTTACGATTTGGCCGGCATAGCTCGGGTCGGTCATGACCTCAAAGTAGCCCTCAAGCGAGGTGTTGAAGCAGACCTCGCCGGTCGCGGTACCCTCGGCACCGCATGCGCGGCCATAAAAAATGGTCCCATCCTCAAGGTACAGGATGCAGGGACCGCAGGTGCCCTTGCTGGTTTTGGCCAGCATGCGCTGGCAAAGCTCGCTGGGCGCGAAGGTGCGGGCAGCGGTGCCCGCAGTATGGTTGTTCGCCATAATTCTCCTTCCCGGTCTCTCCGGACCGGCTTAAAGGTTGGTAGTTAGGCCTTGCGGTATTTTAACCGCAAGTATGCGCCATGGCGTTAATTTCATCGAAATGTTTACGAAATGATAATTATGACTTTCTATGCATAATGATTTTTCTGGGACGGGGATTAAATAATCATTCTGTTATGTATGCAGTTGGCGACAAAGCCCCGTTCTCAGAATGATTTTTAAATCCCCGTCCCAGAAAAATCATCCCGCGCGGGCATTTGGCTCACGCGGGATGATGGCGTCTTATTTATCCTGCTCCAGCAGATCGGACGGCGTGCGATCGGGCTTGCCGCCGCGGAAGATCTCGCGGCCATGCAGACGATGCTCCAGGTCACGTTCGGCCTTTTCCTCGTCAATCTTGGTCTGGCTTACCGCCGGGTCCTCAATCAGTGACGACACCGAGTTCACCTGCTTTTGGATGCGCTCGGCAATCGTGTCGTCCATGCTCACGATACGCATCTTCCAGTCGATGCTCGTGGCATTTGACGAGCTCTTGGTCCACACGAACGTCAGAATGGCGCTCTGATGGCCCCGTGCGGGAAACATGCCAAAGAAAGAGTCGTGCTGGATCTTGCTGTCCTCGTCGATATAGGCGTGCACGTTATACACCACGCGGTCGATCTTATCGTTGAGCAACGCGTTGGTCGCAAGCGCCGCAGCCTGAATCTGCCCGTTGGACAGCAGCTCGAGCTCGTTGGCAGACGACGTGTCCAACACCGTCACCTCTACCGTACCCGTGCGCTCGTCCGCCTCGTCGACGCTAAAGTCGAGCGGGAACTGCGTAAAGCCATTACCCCACTCAAGGCCGCCCTTGAGCGCGGTCGAAACGGTATCGACCGAAACGCTCTCGGACAGATTGGCGGTATTCAGACGGCGCATCACGCCGTAGCCAATCTGCATGCCCACGATCAGCACCAAGATGCCGATAACCACGACCATGGCAGTCTTCGTAATGGTATGGCTCACCTGCGAGCCCGAAGGATCGTCCTCGGACAGCGGGTCGATATGTTTTGCCTGGCTCGCGCGATCCTCGCTGCGCAGCCGCGCCAGCGTCGCCTTGTCACCGCGCTTGACGGCAGCCTCTTTTTCGCGCATGCGCTCGGTGCGCTTTTTGGCAAGCGTCGGATCCAAAACGCCGGATGCGTCGATCTCGGAGAATAACTCCGTCACTTCTTCCGGAGTCAAAGGGTTCTTCTCAGCCATAAACTTCCTGTCATATCAATCAGTCGAGCTCGTGCGCACGCGCACCTTCGAACTGCATTCGATAGTAACGGGCATAGGTGCCGCCACGGGCGAGAAGCTGCTCGTGCGTGCCACGTTCCACAACGCGACCATGCTCGACGGTCGCAATCTCGTCGGCATGCTTAATGGTCGAGAGACGGTGGGCGATGATGATCGTGGTGCGACCGCGCGCCAGACGCTCGAGCGACTCCTGCACCGCCTCCTCGCTCTCGTTATCCAAGGCGCTCGTCGCCTCGTCCAGGATCAAGATCTTGGGGTTCTTGAGAAACACGCGCGCAATGGCTACACGCTGCTTCTGGCCGCCCGAAAGACGGCTGCCGCGCTCGCCCACCACGGTGTCGTAGCCTTGCGGAAGCGATTCGATAAAGGTATCGATATTGGCGCGGCAGGCCGCCTCGGCGATCTCTTCCGCTGTGGCGCCCGGCTTGCCGTAGGCGATGTTCTCGCCGATCGTTCCATCGAACAGGTACACATCTTGCTGCACCAGGCCGATGGCACGGCGCAGACTATGTTGCGTCACGTCGCGCACATCCTGGCCGTCGATGCTAATGGAGCCGGCGGCAACGTCGTAAAAGCGCGGCAACAGCGAACAAGTCGTCGATTTGCCGCCGCCCGAGGGACCGACCAAAGCGATGGTCTGACCGGGCTTGATGGACAGGTCCATATGGTCGATAACAGGGCGTCCGTCGGCGCCGCCCACACCGAGCTCGACATCCTCGTAGCTAAAGCACACGTTGCGGTACTCCACGGCACCAGCCGTCACCTGCAGATCCGCAGCACCCGGCTTATCCTGAATATCGGGGACAGTCGAAAGCACCTCATCCATGCGCTTAAAGCCGGCGATGGCTTTCTGATACGTCTCAGCCGAATTGACGAGCGTCTCGAGCGGCGTGCAGAACAGCGAAATGTAGAGTGCGAAGGTTGCCATATCGACCGCCTGCAGCTGACCCTGGGCAACGAGCCAACCGCCCAGCAGCACCACGATCACATAAAGCACTCCCGAGAGCAGGCCATACGTCGCGGTATAGACGCCCATGGCGTGATACATGTTCTCCTTGGACGAAAGGTAGCGATTGTTCGAGGCGCGAAACTTAGAGCGCTCGGTCTGCTCATTGGCAAAGCTCTTGACCACACGCATGCCCGCCAGCGAATCCTGCAGCTGCGCGTTGATGCCGCTAATCTTTTTGCGGTTATCGCTAAAGACCTCGCGCATGCGCATATTCTGCCAAAACATAATGACCGCGAACACCACCGTCACCACAGCCATGGCGAGTGCGAGCACCGGCGCGATGGTAAACAGAATCACAAACGAGCCGATGATCTCGATACCGCAGATAATAATCCATTCGGGCACGTGGTGCGCCGCCTCGCAGATATCGAACAGGTCATTGACCACGCGGCTCATCATGTCGCCCGAGCTGTTGCGATCAAAGTACGCAAAGCTAAACCGTTCGTACTGATCGAACAGGTCCTCGCGCATCTTGGACTCCATGCGCGCGCCCATCACGTGGCCCCAATAGCTCACAAAGTAGCGGCAGGCGCAGCGGATGGCATACATCAGCACCAGCCCCACCGCAATCATGCCGAGCGCCTGCATAATGGCAGCCTGGCCCTGGGTAAACAACCCTCCGGTCAGATTGCGCAGGATAATGGGGAACGCCAGGTCAATGGCGGCAAGCACCAGAGCACAAACCGTATCGGCAACAAAAAGCCCCATCTGGGGCTTGTAATACGAAAGAAACCTCTTAAACATAGTCACCTTACGCGGTTTTACCAAACCGCGTTTCGTCTCGACGCTGCAAGTGCTCCATTTGGACAATCTGGCCTTCAATCGTCGGTCGCGTATATCCATACGCTTCCCTCCTCTTTTAGGCCACCTTGTCTCAAATGGAGCACTTTCGCTGACTTACACAAACCTGCGGGATCATCCCCGCTCGTTAAAGTTCCGCTCCACCCAAACGATGAGCAATGCTGTCGCAAGCCAAGGCACCCACAACGGTCTTGGCGTCTTCGATCTTGCCGTCGAGTACGGCGTCGATCAGCTCATGCAGTGGCACCAGGTCGACGTTGACAAACTCGTCATCGTCGGGGTCGGGCGCATCAAACTCGAGCTTGGTGGCCAGGTAGATGTGAATGATCTCGTCGCAAAAACCGCAGGTCGTGACAATCGACGTCAAAAAGCGAATGCGACCAGCCCTAAAGCCCGTCTCCTCATGCAACTCGCGTTTGGCGCAATCGAGCGGGTCCTCGCCCGGATCGAGCTTGCCGGCGGGAATCTCGACCGTCACGCGGTCGATGGCGGTGCGATACTGACGTACCAGCACGATCTTGCCACTCTCGGTCAGTGCCACAACGGCCGCCGCACCCGGATGGCGAACGATATCGCGGGCGCTGCGGTGACCGTTGGGCAGCTCAACCTCAAGACGGTGGACGTCGAGGATCTTGCCCTTCCAGGCGCACTCCTCCGAAAGAATCTTCTCGTGCAGCAGGGCGTCATGCGGGTCGTCGTCGCCCAGCACCAGCGCCGGCTCGTCAGCGACCTCGCCACCAGGCTCGCCCTCGGCGTGTCCATACATGCGGCCGTCTTCCTCGACGATCTGCGCGTCCACGAGCTCTTCGTTCTTCTCGTCCATCCGTCTCATTCCTCTCGGATTTTAGGCATCCCAGGCGTCACGGCCGCGCAGCGCACGCAGGCCAATGTCGTGGCGCAGGGTCTTGCCCTCAAAATCAATCTTCTCGCAGGCCTCGTAGGCAAGGTTGCGAGCGTTCTCGAACGTGTCGCCCAGAGCGGTCACGGCAAGCACGCGGCCACCATTGGTCACGAGCTGGCCGTCCACCACGGCAGTGCCCGCGTGGTACACGGTCACGTTCTCCATGGCCTCGGCATCGGCGATACCGGTGATGACCTTGCCCTTCTCGTAGCTGCCGGGGTAGCCCGCGCTCGTCAGGACAACGGCCACGGCCCACTCGTCGCGCCAGTCGAGCTCAATCTGATCGAGCTCGCAGTTGGCGCAAGCCAGCATGACCTCGACCAGGTCGTTCTTAAGGCGCGGGAGCACGACCTGAGTCTCGGGATCACCAAAGCGGGCGTTGAACTCCAGCACCTTGGGGCCGGCGGGGGTGAGCATAAAGCCGCCATACAGGCAGCCGCGGTAGTCGATGCCCTCGGCAGCAAGCTCGGCCACGGTCTGCCCCATGACCTTCACCATGGTGGCGTGCTCCTCGTCGGTCACGATGGGCACCGGGCTGTAGACGCCCATGCCGCCCGTGTTGGGGCCCTTGTCGCCCTCGAGCGCACGCTTGTGATCCTGCGAGGTGGCCATGGGACGCACGGTCTTACCGTCGGTAAAGGCCAGCAGCGAGCACTCGGGGCCGGTCAGCATCTCCTCGATGACCACCGTGTTGCCGGCATCGCCAAAGGTGCCGCCAAAACACTCACGCACAGCCTCCTCGGCCTGCGAAAGCTCGGTTGCCACGATAACGCCCTTGCCCGCGGCAAGGCCGTCGGCCTTGA
>CABUWR010000108.1 GCA_902495265.1 uncultured Collinsella sp.
CTGCCGGCAGAAAAGGAACGTCCCCAACTGCCGGATTAGGTGAGGCTCTCCAGAACACGGCGGAGTTCCTGCTGGACAGCGTGGTCGCGGTTGCGTCCCACCACGCGATCGGCAACCGCTTTGAGTGCGGGGCGTGCATTTTCCATCGCGCAGCCCGTGCCGACAAAGCGAATGATCTCATAGTCGTTCATCGAGTCGCCAAACGCCATGACCTCGTCGCGTTCGACGCCATAGTGCTCCATGAGCTGCGCGATGCCCGAGGCCTTCGACACACCGGGCTGCATGGCATCGATCCACGCGTTGCCCGAAGGCGCAAAGGTAAAGAGCTGACCGAGTTCGCGCTGTAGCACGTACGCACTGTCCATAACAGCACTGTCATCGCAAAAGATACTCGCCTTGATGATATTTACACTGGGATCGGGCAGCTCCCAAATGCGCTCGGCATTGGGAAGGTCCTTATCGACCTCGCGCACGAACTTGCACTCGTCATCGAGCAGGAAGGACTTGGTTCGGTCAAAAAGCGCAAGATGCAGATTGGGAAACGTCGCGACGGCCTGGGCGAGCCTTCGAATCGCCAGGTGCGAATACACCTCACGGTCTACCATTTTGCCGTCGGCGTAGACCTGGGCACCGTTAGCGGCGACAAAGTCCATCTTGTCGCGAACGGGCGCAAAGAACTCGCACAGGCGATCGTAGCGACGACCTGACGATGCGGCGAAATGCACGCCATGCTCGTGTAGCGCCAGAATCAGTTCGTAGGTCTCGGGAGGCACCTGGCTGTTTTCGTCAAGCAACGTGCCGTCCATATCGGATGCAATCAGTTTAAACATAGAAAAGCTCCCTTCGGGCTTGTTGGAATCGAACGTGTATCCAATTCCAACGTACCCAAAGGGAGCTCAGGTAAGACTCCGCGGGCGCAAACGTTACAAGGACCTGGCAAATAGCTCACGCGCGCCAGGGGTCCCACATTCGCAGCGCCAGGCAACACGTCAAAGAGTGTCCCCAATGACTAGCCGTTTAAGAACGTCCACGATAACTAGTCGGCGTAGGTGAAGGTAGTGACGTCGAACATGCCCTCAGGGCGAATGCGGAGCGTCGGGATCACCGGCAGGGGCAGGAAGATGATGCCCATGATGGGGTCGAGCGGCGGCTCAATACCCATGGCACGCGCCTTGACCATAAAGTCGTCGTGCTGCGCGGCGACATCCTCGGCCGTGCCCTCGCTCATCAGGCCACCGAGCGCCAGCGGAATGCGCGCCACGACCTCGCCGTTGCGCACCAGCACGTGACCGCCCTGGCCCACGGCCTCAACGGCGGCCATCATATCGGCGGCGTTGTCGCCCACGACGCACACGTTGTGCGAGTCGTGTCCGATCGTCGAGGCGATGGCACCACCGGTGATGGTAAAGCCGCGCACCCAGCCGCGGCCGATATGCTTGCCAACGAGTCCCAGGCCAGCGGGGCCGTCACCGTCGGCGCCCTCGGCCTGCAGCGACACGCCGCGGCCGTGGCGCTCGATCAGCATAATGCGGCGCAGGCCCTCGGCGTTCTCGGGGCGAACCATGCCCGTGATGGCCTTACCCGGCACCACGTCAATCACGGCCTCGCCCGGCTTAAAGGCATAGTCGAATACGTCGAGCGATAGCTTCGGCAGCTTAACGGAGGCGCGCAGCTCATCGGCAAGGGCAGCAACCTCGGCCATCTCGGGTGCAATCTTGCCCACAAAGGTGCCGTCCTGCGCCACCAGAGCACCGGCGGCATATACGCGATGCGGAGCCGTGGCAAACGTCAAGTCATTGAGCACCAGCAGGTCGGCACGCTTGCCCGGGGCAATCGCACCGCGCAGCTCGTGCGGGTCGCGGCAGCCGTGATCCAGGCCAAACGCCTCGGCCGTGGAGAGGGACGCCATAGAGATAGCGACCACGGGGTCGATACCGGCCTCAATAGCCACGCGGCAGGCATTGTCGATCATACCGGTCGAAAGTGCATCGGAGGGAGCGCGGTCATCGGTCGCGAAGCAGCAGCGGCGGGCGCGGGCAGGGTTTTCCAGCAGCATCGGTGACAAGTTGGCCAGGTCATGGCTGCAGGTGCCCTCGCGCAGCATGACATACATGCCGCGAGACAACTTGTCGAGCGCCTCCTCGGGAATCGTCGACTCATGGTCGGCGATAATGCCTGCTGCGGCATAGGCGTTGAGGTCCTTGCCGGCAACGAGCGGAGCATGGCCGTCGACCTGCTTGGAGGGAGTCTGGTTGGCAGCGTCGATGCGGGCGCAGGTCTCAGGATCGGCCATAAAGACGCCCGGCAGGTTCATCATCTCGCCCAAGCCAAAGACATCACCCGGATGCTCGGCAAAAAACGCCTGCATATCGGCGGCGGTGATCACGGCACCGGCCTGCTCATCGGGTAGGGCCGGTACGCACGAGGGCATCATATACTTGATGGAGATGGGTGCGCGTCGGCCGTCCTCGATCATAAAGCGTAAGCCGTTCAAGCCGGAAACGTTGGCGATCTCGTGGCTGTCGGCAATGGCGGTGGTGGTACCGCGCGTCGCGGCCATGCGCGCATACTCGGCGGGGCGGATGTTCGAAGACTCGATATGCAGATGCCCATCAATAAAACCGGGGGCGAGATAGCGGCCCTGGCAGTCGATAACCTCGGCAGCCTCGTAGGTACCGGCGGCATCGTCGCGACCGTCGTAGAGCACGCCGACGATTACGCCGTCCTTGACGGCAACGCTACCGGGCGCCACGCGCTGGCCATATACGTCGACAATCTGCGCATTGGTAAACAGCGTGTCGACGGGCGCACGACCCTCGGCGGCCTCGATCACAGACCTCATGACCTCAACGGACATACATTCTCCTTTAACTGTAGAAATAACTGCGGAGCGGACAAACCTTCACCGCAGCAAGCCAATAGCCATTGTATGCCCAAACGATAGGTCAACAATACGCCTCTCCGCTTAACGGCACACGCCACTTGGCGCAATGGGGTCAGACCGCCTTGGGTAGTCGTTGGGGACGTTCTTAAACGACTAGTTATTCAAGAACGTCCCCAACGACTACTTGCGACCAAGGCGACGCCGATGTTTTGGCAGGGTCAGCGAGCGGGTCGCATTTGAGACAAGGTGACGTGAAACGAAAGGGCGCTGACCTTCTGGTCGCGCCCTTGAAGTTGAACGTCAGATTGTCCAAATGCGGCCCGCGCAGCGTCGAGCGGTTACGCGGTTTGGTAAAACCGCGTAACTAAATAAGCTTGAAGCCCTTGCGCTTGCCTACGGAGAGGGTGTCGCCCAGCTTGAGGGCGCTCGGGTCGATGTTGTAGCTCTTGGGAGCCACCGCCTCGCCGTTGATCTTGACGCCGCCGCCGTCAATGTCGCGACGGGCCTGGCCGGCGCTCGCCGAAAGGCCCAGGTCCTTAAGCAGGCCTGCGAGGTAGATCTGGCCCTCGTCGTTGACGGTCAGCTCGACATGCTTCTCGGGGAAGTCGGCAAGCTGGCCCTCTTTGAACACGCGGTCGAACTCGGCCTGAGCCTCGTCACCGGCACCGGCGCCGTGATAGGTATCGCACAGGTCGCGGCCCAGTGCGCGCTTGAGCTCATAGGGGTCGGCGGAACCGTCGGCCAGGGCGGCGTCGATCTTGTCGACCTCGGCCGGGGTGAGCGAGCTGGCCAGACGATAGTACTTGCCGATCATCTCGTCGGGGATGGACATGGTCTTGCCGAACATATCCTTGGGAGCATCGGTCAGGCCGATGTAGTTGCCGTAGGACTTGGACATCTTACGCACGCCATCGGTGCCCTCGAGCAGCGGCATGGTAAGCGCGATCTGCGGCTCCATGCCCATCTTCTCCATGAGCTCGCGACCAGCGAGCAGGTTGAAGAGCTGGTCGGTGCCGCCCATCTCCACGTCGGCCTTGATCTGAACGGAGTCGAAGGCCTGCATCACGGGGTACAGGAACTCGTGCAGGGCGATCGGCGTCTGGGACTGGTAGCGCTTGGTAAAGTCATCGCGCTCGAGGATGCGGGCGACGGTGAACTTGGAGCACACCTGCAGCAGGCCGGCCAGATCCATCGACAGGATCCAGTCGCCGTTGTGCACGATGGTGGTCTTCTCGGGATCCAGGATCTTCATGGCCTGGCTCACGTAGGTCTCGGCGTTGGCCTCAATCTGCTCCTGCGAAAGCTGCGGACGGGTGGAGTTCTTGCCCGAAGGATCGCCGATCAGTGCGGTGCCGTTACCGATGATGAGGGTGACCTTGTGGCCCAGGTCCTGGAACTGACGCATCTTGCGCAGGGGCACGGCATGGCCCAGGTGCAGGTCGGGGCTGGTGGGATCGACACCGAGCTTGATGTTGAGGGGCTCGCCCTTCTCAAGCTTCTTGCGAAGGTCGGCCTCGGGGACGATCTGTGCTGCGCCCGAGGTGATGATACGCATTTGCTCGTCGACAGACAGCATTGGGTATCCTCCTTTTGCTATAGCACCCTCACCGGATACGGCGGTGCTCGAAGTTCATAAACCCACTAATAATAACCAAAACGGCGCGGCCGAACACCTACGACAGGAAAATCCTCGTCCTGCCACACGCGTCGACAACGACCGGCAAACGCGTGCCGTCACGTTCGACCAAAAAGCGCGCCTGCTGACGACGCGAGCAGTCACGGCAACGGACCTGCCCCGTCGCATCCGTGGCGCAGACGCCCTCGGCAGTCAGCAAGCAGTGCTCGCATACCATGAGCTCGGGACGGTCGGCGTCGACAGCCCCCAAGACACCGGGGCAAGCGGCAAGCTCGGCAACGCGCTCCGCGTCGTCGGCGACAAGCTCGGCAGGCAAATACACACGGCCCGCGCCGAGCCTGCGCAGCCAGGCAAGCGTAACCCGGTTCGCGCAAAACACCGGAGCCGCAACGTCAAACGCCACGCCCAGCTCACGCGCCATCGCCACCTGTCCCAGATTTCGGCAGACGACGCGCCCGGCACGCCGCATAAGCGAACGGGTACGCGAGGCATCGGCCGCGCGACAGACCTCGTCGAGCACCACGGTCGCATCGGACAGATCGCGCTCGCCACACGGGTCGGCATCCATCAGCTGCCAGGCAAAGACCATGCGAGCGGAAGCTTCCTTTTCCGTCGGCTCCGCCAACGCCGCCTCGGGCACGTCGCCAACAGTCACGGCGCCCTCAAAGGGCAGTATCTCAACGGCTC
>CABUWR010000109.1 GCA_902495265.1 uncultured Collinsella sp.
GAGCGCGTCCTTGGCAAAGCCGTTGGCGCTCATGGAGTTGCGGATCGTCTTGCGGCGCTGAGCAAACGCGGCGTCGATCACGCGGGCCACCAACTCGCGGTCGATACCCTCGGGTACCACGCCGTCAGCGCGATCGATGCGCACTACGGCAGAATCCACATGCGGCGCCGGCATAAAGCAGCGCGGCGGCACCTCAAAGCGCCCCGTCACCTGCGCATACAGGCCGAGCTTTGCCGTGTAGCCGCCATAGGTCTTGTTGCCCGGCGTTGCGGCAATACGATCGGCAACTTCCTTTTGCACCATGACGACGGCGCGCTTAAGCGCGGGCATCGTCTGGAAGAACTGAAGGATGATCGTCGCCGCCACGTTATAGGGCAGATTCGCGACAAACACCGTGGGTTCACCACCGGCGGCCTGCTCAATCTGCTCCGACGTCACCTTGAGCGCATCGCCCATGATAAAGCGAAAGTTGGCATAGTCGGCGGCGTGGGCGTCAAGCACCGGCTCAAGCTCGGGATCGGCCTCAATCGACGTAACGCACGCCGCCTCCTGCAGCAGGGCCAACGTCAGCGTGCCGCAACCCGGGCCGACCTCGAGCACGCGCTCATCGCCCGCAAGCTCAGCGAGCTCACAGATACGTTCGATCACATGGTTGTCGATCAGGAAGTTTTGGCCCAGGCGATGCTTGGTCGCAAGGCCAAACTCCTCTAGCAGCTCCCTAGTTGCCGTGGGGTTTGCCAAAGGCGAAGTTGTCATAGTTGCCTCCTTAGCATGGTGGCGGCGTCTTGAAACAAAAGGGCATGGACCGTTGCGGCCATGCCCTTACATCTAAACAGCAAATTGCCGATATGGCGCGCAGCGGCTTAGCCCAGACGCGGGAACAGCGGCTCGCCCTTCTCGACAGGCTGACCACCGGCAAGCAGGCCCCAAGCGCAAATGCCCTTGAGGTCGTCGCTCGCGGCCTCGTCCTCGCAGGACAGGCGACGCAGGGTCTCGGCAGAAGTCTGGGGCATGAGCGGCATCAGCAGGTGAGCGGCAATGCGGATGGCCTCGAGCAGGTTGTAGATCACAAACGCCAGCTCGTCAGCCTTGGCCTCGTCCTTGGCAAGCGCCCAAGGCTCGGAGTCCTCGATGTAGTGGTTGGCGGCATGGATGAGCTCCATGACCTCGTCCTTAGCTCCACCGTAATCGAGCACGTCCATCTTGGCCATGTAGCGCTCGACCAAACCGTCGGCAATCTTTGCCAGCGGGTTGTCGAACGCATCGAACGATGCGGGCTTGGCGGGCGCGCAACCGTCAAAGTACTTGCCGCTCATGTTGAGCGAACGCGAGATGAGGTTGCCCCAGCTGTTGGCCAGGTCGGCGTTGTAGACCTGCTCCATGCGCTCGAAGCTGATGGCGCCGTCGGTGCCGGGCACCACGTCGGTCATAAAGTAGTAGCGATAGCCCTCGACGCCCAGCATGTCGATAACATCCTGCGGAGCAATGGCGTTACCGCGGCTCTTGGACATCTTCTCGGCCTTGCCGGTCTCGGCATTGCGCACGGTCAGGAAGCCGTGGGCAAAGACGTGCTCGGGCAGGGCCTCGCCGATGGCCATGAGCATGGCGGGCCAAATGACGCAGTGGGAGCGGATGATATCCTTACCCACAATATGGAACTGCGCGGGCCAGCGATAGGCCAGCTCGGCGCGGGCCTCGTCGGTGTCGACACCGTAGCCGACGGCGGTCATATAGTTGAGCAGCGCATCGAACCACACGTAGGTCACGTGGCCCTCGTCAAACGGGACCTGAATGCCCCAGTCAAAGCTCGTACGGCTCACGGAAAGGTCGTTGAGGCCGCCCTCGACAAAGCTGCGCACCTCGTTCATGCGGAACGCAGGCTCGACAAAGTCGGGGTGCTCGTCGTAAAGCTTGAGCAGCTTATCCTGGAAGGCGGAAAGCTTAAAGAAGTAGGACTCCTCCTGCACGCGCTCAAGCGGACGGTGGCAATCGGGGCACAGGTGCTGGCCGACGCTGCCGTACTCTTCGTCACCCTTCTGGACCTGCGTATCGGTGAAGTAGGTCTCGTCAGGCACGCAGTACCAGCCGTCATAGCTGCCCTTATACAGGTAGCCGGACTCCTTCATGCGCTCCCACAGATACTGCACGGCGTGATGCTGGCGCGGCTCGGTGGTACGAATGAAGTCGTCGTTGGAGATCTCGAGCTTGCTCCAAAGCTCCTTGAAGTGCGGAGCCTGGCTGTCGGTCCACTCCTGCGGCGTCATGTTGTGCTTGGCTGCAGCCTCGGCGACCTTCTCGCCGTGCTCGTCCATGCCAGTCAGGAACTTGACGTTATAGCCGGCGGAGCGGCGATAGCGAGCCTGGACGTCGGCAATGATGGTGGAATAAGCCGTGCCCAGGTGCGGATCGGCGTTGACGTAGTAGATGGGCGTCGTGATAAAGAACGAAGGCTTGCTTTGATCCATGGGGTTTGTCCTCCAGAAAAACGTTGCATACAGGGGATGATTCTAGCGCAAGGGCTGGATATCCTCCATCTATTGCATATCGAGCACCATGGCATAGACATCACGCTTGCGGCGCGAATACTTCTGAGACAGGCGCTTTGCCACCGCGGAGGCGGGCTCCCCCTCCTCGAGCGCGGCGCGAATGTCCTCGCGTAGGGCTTCGTCGGGGTCTGCCGCTGCGGCTCCAACCGGCGCGATACCGGCCTCCTCGTCCTCACTCGGCGGCGCGATGACCAGCGCGATCTCGCCCTTTACCTCGCCACGGGCACGCAGCTCCTCGGTTAGCTGGGCGGCAGATCCACGCAAGACTTCCTCGTGCAGTTTGGTAAGCTCGCGGCAGACGGCAATATCGCGCTGGGGAAAGACCTCGGCCACGGCCTCGAGCGTCGCGACGATGCGATGTGGAGACTCGTAGAAGATGAGCGCGCCGGGGACGACGGCAAGGCGCTGCAGTCGGCGCACGCGGTCGCCGTGCTTGCGACCCAAAAAGCCTTCGAAGAAGAAATGCTCGCAGGGAATACCGGACGATACGAGCGCCGTGACGCAAGCAGATGGGCCGGGAATAACCTCGACAGGCACATCCGCCTCGCGCGCCGCCTCGACCAGCGCCTGGCCGGGATCAGACACACTCGGCATACCGGCGTCTGAGGCAAAGGCGAGGGTCTCCCCCGCCAGCAGACGGTCGACCAGGCCGGCGGCGCGACTTGCGATCACGTTCTCGTCGCAACGAACGAGCGGCTTGGAGATGCCTAGGTGCATCAGCAACTTTGAGGTCACACGCGTGTCCTCGCAGCAGACGGCGTCGGCGGCGGCAAATGCCTCGCCGACGCGCGGAGACAGGTCGCCCAGGTTACCGATGGGCGTACCGACTACATAGAGTTTGCCCGTGCGGGCGCTGTTTTGCGTCATATCAACCTATTCAATCATGCCGCGCTCGAGCGTGCCGAGTGCCGCGCGGGCGTCCCATGCTGCAATACGCTTCTCGGTCTTCCACGTTTGGAAGAACCAGCCAGCCGCCGGCGCAAACGATGCCAGCTGGTTGGCGATAAACACACGCTCGTAGGCATTACGACCCTCGGGCGTAACCGACGAGTTGGCAAAAATCGCCGCACCCGACCATTCACCAACCAAAACGGGGAATCCGGCCGAGATTGCCTCCTTGAGCTCGCGCTTGTTGCGCGAAATCGCCGTCGTCAGCCCGCGGGGGCTCGTGATATCGAGCGCATACTCGTCACGGTAATGGTACAGGTGAAGGTCCATGTAGACGTTCTTATACTTGGCGCCGCGCATAAAGTGCTTCCACTCGCCAGGGTGTCCCGAAGAGGAAAAGACGACGATCTTGTCCTCGGGCATATACGAACGAACGAGCTCGTACGCGTCACGATAGAAGTTGCGCAGGTAGTGCGCCGGAATACCGTCCGTCATGGTAAAGAGGCTCTTGCGTACGCTCATCTGCGGCGTATCCAACAGCTCGATGCCCAGCAGGCTCTCGGCCTCACCATAGCGATCGGCCAGGCGCTCGAGCACATCGAGCGCAACGTGACGGCCATTGGTGGACGAATGCCACTCAGCGACGACTTCCGGCGTCGTGGGCGAATCGTTGGAATCGCCCTGACCGCCGGGTACCGTCGCCAGATCGAGCAGTACGCGGATGTTGTACTTGGCGGCCCACTCAATAGCACGGTCGATATAATCGACGACCGAGATGTAGGAAGCGTCGGACTCCTGCGAGCCAAAGGCATACCACGGCACCGGCAGGCGCACGGCGTTGAGACCGATCTGCGCCATACGACGAAAATCGTCCTCGCTCACAAACGTCTCGTAATGGCGACGCATGCGCTCGTTATAGGCAGCGGTGCCCATAGCCTCCTGCAGCTCGGCTGCATTGGATGCTCCGGTCGCTGCATAGAGCGACGGGGTCACCCAGGGCTCGGGAATAAACCAGCCAGAGAGATTAACGCCGAGAATCCTCTCCATCACGGCCCCCTTCGAATCGCGCAGGTCGAACCTGCATCGTATTGCATAGGAAAAGTATCGTTTTGAGTATACCCGCGCGTGCGGACAGGCGACCGAACGGTCTACAAAGTGGCGCAAAAGTGGGAGGAATGTCCGGGCAGACGAAACCCGAGATGCACACGCCAAGATGCACACGTGCGCCGGAAGTAGGCGGCCGAAAAGCGCGCCCCGTTTTTTCGCAAGAGACTGGGATGCGTTTTCCGCTGGCAGGCCCAACCGGAAAGCGCATCCCGCAATTCCGCGAAATTCCGGGATGCAGTTTCCGCAGGAGCTCTCGGTAAAAGAAAAAGGACCCCTTTGCAGAGGTCCTAGTCAATTCAAGGTGGCGGGGAAGGGAATCGCGTCCGCGCGCTGCGCGGACGGACCGCTGCGGCGCTTCCGCGCCTTGCGAGCTCCGCTGGCAAACGCTCACGCGTTTACTCAGCTCCGCGCCCTCACGGGGTTCGATTCCGCGCGGGTACCACATAAAAGAAAAGGACCCCTTTGCAGAGGTCCTAGTCAATTCAAGGTGGCGGGGAAGGGAATCGAACCCCTGACACGAGGATTTTCAGTCCTCTGCTCTACCAACTGAGCTACCCAGCCATTTGAGGTGTGCCTTGTTTCAAGGCTTGATTAGTATAACCAAGGAC
>CABUWR010000110.1 GCA_902495265.1 uncultured Collinsella sp.
GGTCCATGGTGCCGGCGGGGCCGTTTGGGTCGGTGGAGACGGTTTCGGCTGCTCGTGACATGATGGTCTTGCGTAGGCAGTCGGCGAAGACGCGTGAGCCGGCGCCGGCTACGAGGGCTCGGACGCCCTGGCGACGCTCCCAGAGATTGTTGAGAATATGCTCGACCTGCACGAGTGGGTCGTCGAGCGGTGTGCCATCGTCGTCGAGGGCGTGGGTGCAGATGTCGCTCACGAGCTCGGACAGTAGGTCATCTTTGCTCTTGAAGAGGCCGTAGAATGTCGCGCGGCCTACATGAGCGCGCGCGATGATGTCGCCGACGGTGATCTTGCCGTAGTCCTCCTCGCGAAGGAGCTCGGAAAACGCCGTGACAATAGCGGCGCGGCTTTTGGTTTTGCGGGCATCCATGGCTATGCGTCCACATGAACAAGCAGGCAACGGAGCGCGCCGGAGCAGCCCTCGTAGGGGCGCTTACCGGCGCCGTAGCCGACGGCCTCGATGCGGTAGCGGGCCGGCAGGTGCTCGGACGTGCGCAGTGCGGCGACGATGGCGGCGCCCGTGGGCGTCACGAGCTCGCCGGCGACTGGTGCGGGCGTGAGGGCGATATTGCCTGCTTGGCATAGGTTGACGACGGCGGGCACCGGGATGGGCATAAGGCCGTGGGCGCAGCGGATGGTGCCGTGACCCTCGGAGAGCGATTCGACCACGATGTCCTCGATACCCAGGTCATCGAGGCAGATGGCGACTGAACAGATGTCAACGATGGAATCGATGGCGCCTACCTCGTGGAACATGACGGTCTCGGGCGTTTTGCCGTGGGCCTTGGCCTCGGCGGCGGCGAGCGCGGTAAAGATGGCGAGCGCGCGACGCTTGGCGCTATCGCTTAGCTGCGAATTCTCGATAATTTCCGCGACGTCGGCTAGCGAGCGGTGATGATGGTGGTGGGTGTGGTGGTGATCCTCGTGCTCATGGGCGTGGCCCTCATGGTCATGTTCGTGGCAGTGCTCGTGTTCGTGCTCACCATGATCATGATGGTGGTGCTCATGCTCATGTGTGTGCTCGACAGCTGCTTCGTTGCCGTAGAGCCAGGCCATGTCGTGGTCGTGGTTCTCGAGCTCCTCTGCCAGCTGAACGTCAAAGTCGCAGGCGTCGATGCCATGCTTGTTTACGCGTGTGACGGCAACCTCAAACCCGTCGACCGGCAGCGTGGCGAGCTGTTCGCGCAGGTGCTCCTCGCTGGCGCCCAGGTCGAGCAGGGCCGCGACGGTCATATCGCCGCTGATGCCCGAGGTGCCGTCGATGATAAGCGTGTGCTGATGGTTGGACATGGAATGCTCCTTAACGGGCGCAGGGCGTGCCGGCGCTCAGATGATTGATAAGACTTGCCTGGTAGGCGGCACCAAAGCCGTTGTCGATGTTGACAACCGAAACGCCGCTGGCGCAGGAGTTGAGCATGGCGAGCAGCGCGGCTACGCCGCCAAAGCTTGCGCCATAGCCCACACTGGTGGGGACGGCGATGACCGGACAGCTCACCAGGCCTCCGACGACGCTCGCCAGGGCGCCCTCCATGCCGGCGATGGCGATGACCACCTGCGCCTGGGCAAGTTCCTCGGCATGAGCGAGCAGACGGTGCAGGCCGGCGACACCCACGTCGTAGAGGCGATCGACCTCGTTGCCGTAGAACTCGGCCGTCAGTGCCGCCTCTTCGGCGACGGACAGGTCGCTCGTACCGGCGCAGGCGACGACAACGCGTCCGTTGCCGGTGGGGGAGGGCTTGCCACCCACCAGGGCGAGCTGGGCGTCCGGGGCATATCGCAGGTCGATGTCGTTGCCAAGAAGCTCAGCGGTGCGCGCGGCTTTTTCGGCATCCAAGCGTGTGACCAGGATGCGCTCCTGGTCTGCATCGCGTAGCGCTTTGATAATGGCGGCAATCTGCTCGGCGGTTTTACCGGCACCGTAGACAACCTCGCCGGCTCCCTGGCGCACCCCGCGCGAAAGATCGAGCTGCGCGAAGCCCAAATCGGCGGTCGGAGCCGTCTGGATGCGTGTAAGGGCATCGGCAGGGGTGACTGATCCGCCGGCAACATCGCTCAGCAGCTGCTCAAGATCTCGCTTATCCATATATGTTCCCTTCGACGGTGCAAAGTCTAGCACTCAAGGGCAAGTTTCCGAACACTAAGACAAAATTGTTCGGAAACTATAGGACAGACTGATTCAATTGTTAGACGGATCGACTAGTCGCGCAGGATGATGTCCATGGCGAGCATCAAGTTACGCTCGTCGATGGCAAACGGGGCGGCCTCGCGTGTCTTGGGCTTGGCGCAAAACGCGATGCCCGTGCCCGCGGCCTGAATCATGGGGATGTCGTTGGCGCCGTCGCCGATCGCGACGGTGTGGGCCATATCGACACCGCACTCAACCGCCCAATCCAGCATCTGGATGAGCTTGGATTCCTTGGTCACAATGTCTGCCGCCAACTTACCCGTGAGCTTGCCGTCTACGACCTCCAGGCGGTTGGCCAGGCAAAAATCGATGCCCGCAGCGGCCACGATCTTGTCAGCGACCTCGTGGAAGCCGCCACTTACCACGCCGACCTTCCAGCCCTTGCTGTGCGCCGAGCGCACGAGCTCCAGCGCGCCGGGGGTAAACGTCACGCGCTCAAAGGTGCGCTCGAACACGCTCTCATCCAAGCCGGCAAGCAGCCCCACGCGCTCCTCGAGCGCCTGCTTAAAGTCAAGCTCGCCGCGCATGGCGCGTTCGGTGATCTGTGCAACTTGCTCTCCCACGCCGGCTTCCTCGCCCAACAGGTCGATGACCTCCTGGTTGATGAGCGTGGAGTCGATATCCATAACAATGAGGCGTGCAGTCATGACGGGCCTTTCCAAGTGCTGTTTTATTGGGGCATATTGTCGCACGTGACGAGCGCGGGCGGGTGCCGCGGTGCGTCAATTGTTTCGTCTCCGTCAAGTCTTTGGGCAGGAGCTACTTTTCCGCGGCACATCGACACAGGTGCGATAAGATAGAACGCCATGTCTGGCTGCGCGGTTTACGCAGGCTGGGCAAATCTGTACGACGCCGCCCGGAACGACACGGGGCGGCACAGATCCATAAAGGAGGATCACTGGTATGAGCCAGACCCGTCCCATCGACGAGCATTCCATGCACACCCGTACCTGCGGCGAGCTTCGCCGCGAGAACGTGGGCGAAGAGGTCACCCTCACCGGTTGGGTGAGCCGTCGCCGCGACCACGGCGGCCTTATCTTCTGCGATCTTCGCGACCGCGAGGGCATCACGCAGCTCACCTTCGACCCCGAGCACTCCGACGGCGACGCCTTTAAGATCGCCGAGACCATGCGTCCCGAGTGGCCCATCAAGATCCACGGCGTCGTGCGCTCCCGTGGCGAGGAGACCACCAACACCAAGCTCGCGACCGGCGAGATCGAGGTCCTGACCGACCACGCCGAGGTTCTCAACACGTCCGTCACCCCGCCGTTCCAGATCGAGGACGGCATCGAGACCAGCGAGGACACCCGTCTGCGCTATCGCTATCTGGACCTCCGCCGTCCCGAGATGATGGCCAACCTCAAGCTGCGCTCCGACTTTACCTTTGCCATTCGCGAGGCGCTGCACAACCGTGAGTTCATGGAAGTCGAGACGCCCTCCCTGTTTAAGTCCACGCCCGAGGGCGCCCGCGACTTCATCGTTCCCAGCCGTATTCAGCCGGGTAACTTCTACGCCCTGCCGCAGTCCCCGCAGCTCCTGAAGCAGCTGCTCATGGTCGGTGGCGTCGAGCGCTACTACCAGGTTGCCAAGTGCTTCCGCGACGAGGACCTGCGTGCCGACCGTCAGCCCGAGTTCACCCAGGTCGATATCGAGATGTCCTTCGTGGACCAGAACGATGTCATGAGCGCGCTCGAAGAAGTCCTGTCCGATGCCTTCGGCCGCATGGGTGTCGAGATGCCCACACCGCTGCGTCGCATGAACTACTGGGAGGCCATGGACACCTATGGCTCCGACAAGCCCGATACTCGCTACGGCATGCACCTGGTTGACCTGACCGACATCTTTGCCAACTCCAAGTTCAAGGTCTTTGCGACTGCCGCAAACGAGGAGGGCTCTGTCGTCAAGGCCATCAACGCCAAGGGCGCCGGTGCCTGGGCACGTGCCAAGATCGATAAGCTTGCCGGCGTGGCCTCCACGTTTGGCGCCAAGGGCCTGGCCTGGATCGCCTTCCGCGAGGACGGCTCCATCAACAGCCCCATCGTCAAGTTCTTCTCTGACGAGGAGATGGCGGCTCTGCGCGAGCGCATGGACGTCGAGCCCGGCGACCTTGTGATGTTCGCCGCCGGCCCGCGCCTGCTCTCTGACGAGATCCTGGGCGGCATGCGTTCGCACATGGCCAACGCGCTCGAGATCAAGCGCGAGGGTCACGACTTCCTGTGGGTCGTCAACTTCCCGCTGTTCCACTGGGATGAGGACCGCAAGGCCTATGCCGCCGAGCATCAGCCCTTCACTCTGCCGACCGAGACCGACATCGCCAAGATCGAGGCCGATCCGCTGGCAGCCGGTTCGTGCACCTATGACTTTGTCATGGACGGCTTTGAGGCCGGCGGCGGCGGTATGCGTATCCACAACGCCGAGATGCAGATGTCCATGCTCAAGCTCCTGGGCTTTACCGAGGAGCGCGCCGAGTCGCAGTTCGGCTTCCTCATGGAGGCGCTCAAGTTTGGTGCGCCCCCGATGGGCGGTTTCGCTCTGGGTCTGGACCGCGTGTGCATGCTGCTCACCGGTTCCGACTCCATCCGCGACGTCATGGCGTTCCCCAAGACGGCCAGCGGCTCCGACCTTATGTCGGGTGCTCCGAGTGCCGTTAGTGGCGCCCAGCTCAAGGACGTCAGCCTGCGTCTGATGTAGGCAAGCGGCTACATATTGCTTGCAACGAGGGAAGGACGTGTGCCTTCCCTCGTTTTTTATACGCAGAGGTTGTGAAGGCATAGGGTAACCGGACGTCGCGGAAAGTGCGTCCCGGAATCTGGGTCCAGAACGGGTCGCGCTTTCCCAAAGGGGGTCCTCTGGGAA
>CABUWR010000111.1 GCA_902495265.1 uncultured Collinsella sp.
AAGCCGGGGGAGACTACGGCCGATGCGATTCAGCGCGAGCGCCTGCAGCTGCAGGGCGTTCGCGACCGAGCTGACATGATTATCGATACGAGCCGCTTGCGCACCTCTGCCCTGCGCAACAAATTGCGCATGGCGTTCTCCGAGCTGTCTGACCAGCAGCTCATGGACGTTCACGTGTTCTCGTTTGGCTTTAAGCACGGCATGCCCGTCGAGGCGGACATTATGATCGACGTTCGCTTCCTGCCCAATCCGTTCTACGATCCCGAGATGCGCACCATGACCGGTCTCGATAAGAAAGTCTCTGACTTTGTTCTGGACCATCCCAAGACCCAGGAGTTCTGGAAAGCCTGGACGCAGCTGCTCGATACGGTCATGCCCGGCTATATCGCGGAGGGCAAGCCGCAGCTTTCTATTGCCATCGGCTGCACGGGCGGTCAACACCGCAGCGTTGCCATCGCCGAGGCCACGGCACGTTATTTGGAAGGCGCCCAATATCACGTGAGCATTTCCCATCGCGACCTGTCGCGCGCCAACACGAAAGCATAGGTCTGCATGTCGTTTACCGCCGAGGTGCGTGACGAGCTCGCGCGCTGCGAACCCGAATGTGAATACTGCGATTTGTCGACGCTTGCCGCCCTGACGCGTGTGAGCGGTACACTTTCGCTGGCCGGCTCCGGGCGGTATCGTTTGACGGTCGCGACCGAGACGGGTGCCGTCGCGCGCACGATGATCACATTGACGCATCGCATCCTTAAGCTCAAAACGGAATTCACCGTTCGTAAATCGGTCTTGCATAAGGTCCGTAACTATCTCATTACCCTGCCCGATCAACCCGACCTGGACAAGGCTCTGGTGCTGCTGGGCATTCTCGACCGCAGGGGAGGGCTCGTCGCTGGTGTTCCCCGGCACATCGTTGCCCGTCCCTGCTGCAGGCTTGCCTACATCCGCGGCGCGCTCATCGCCGGCGGTTTCGTGGCCGATCCACGCGGCGATTTTCATTTGGAGATTGCGGTGCAGGGCGAGCAATATGCCAAGGGACTTTGCGATTTGTTGGAGCAGATTGGGGTCCATGCGCGTGTTAATGCACGGCGCGGATCCTTTGCTGTCTACATTAAGAGCGCCGAGGAGATCGAGCAGCTCCTAAAGCTGGTCGGCGCCAAGCGCAGCGTTGCCGAGATCGAGGAAGCGCGCGCGGTCAAATTGGTTAAGAACGACGTAAACCGTCGCGTGAATGCCGAACTGGCCAATCAGACCAGAAGTGCGGGTGCCGCCCAGCATCAGCTTGCGTTGATCGATGAGCTCGAACAGCGGGGTTTGCGCGACACGCTTCCGGACGCCTTGGCAGTCTTTTGCGACCTGCGCGAGCGCTATCCCGATCTGTCGCTGCGCGATCTGGGCGAGATGGCTGACCCTCCCTTGTCGAAGTCTGCCCTGTACCATCGCGTTTTGAGGCTTGAAAAGCTCATTGAAGCAAACAAGTAGTTTGAAGTATCGACTTATATACGGATTTAGCTGCTATTTTATTCTTTAAAACGTTTTAACGTAAATTTGATTTTCAATTTCGAGCATTCTCGTGAAATTCAAGTCAAAAAAAAGGTATATTAGGCGAGTGGTTAGTTTGTGGGCCTCAACGGCGGGCGCTGTAGCTCGCGGGGGCCTTACGAAAGGAGACACAATGGCAGTAAAGGTTGCTATTAACGGCTTCGGTCGCATCGGTCGTCTGGCTTTCCGTCAGATGTTCGGTCATGAGGGCTCCGAGATCGTCGCTATCAACGACCTCACCTCTCCCGATATGCTCGCTTACCTGCTGAAGTACGACTCCACGCAGGGCAACTACGCTCGCGATCACGAGGTCGTTGCTGGCGAGGATTCCATCACCGTTGACGGCAAGGAGATCAAGATCTACAAGGAGGCCGACGCTAACAACCTGCCTTGGGGCGACCTTGACGTCGACGTCGTTCTCGAGTGCACCGGCTTCTACACCAGCAAGGCTAAGGCTCAGGCCCACATCAACGCTGGCGCCAAGAAGGTCGTCATCTCCGCTCCGGCCGGCAGCGATCTGCCCACCATCGTGTACAACGTCAACCATGAGACGCTGACCGCTGAGGACAACATCATCTCCGCTGCTTCCTGCACCACCAACTGCCTCGCCCCGATGGCCAAGGGTCTGAACGACTTCGCTCCCATCGTGTCCGGCATCATGACCACCATCCACGCCTTCACCGGCGACCAGATGCCGCTCGACGGCCCGCAGCGCAAGGGCAACTTCCGTCGCTCCCGCGCCTGCTCCGAGAACATCGTCCCGAACACCACGGGCGCTGCCAAGGCCATCGGCCTGGTTCTCCCCGAGCTCAACGGCAAGCTCATCGGTGCCGCCCAGCGCGTCCCGACGCCGACCGGCTCGCTGACCAACCTCTACGCCGTCGTTGACAAGAAGGTCACCGTCGACGAGGTCAACGCTGCCATGAAGGCCTACGCCGAGACCATCCCCGAGACCTTCGCCTACAACGAGGACCAGATCGTCTCCCGCGACATCGTCGGCGAGACCCACGGCTCCATCTTCGACGCCACTCAGACCATGTGCTCTGACCTCGGCAACGGCCAGACCCTCGTTCAGGTCACCTCTTGGTACGACAACGAGAACTCCTACACCTCTCAGATGGTCCGCACCATCAAGTACTTCGAGAAGTTCGTTGCTTAATTTAGCTTTTAGCGAATAGCTCGTTGAGCGTCTAAAGAAGGGCGCGGCCTTATAGGGCTTACACCCTAGGGTCGCGCCCTTTTTATAGGAAATCGTCTGCCGTAATGGGAGGCAGACACGTACGAAAGGTAGAAGCAAACATGGCCTTTACCAAGAAGACCGTCCGCGACATCGATGTCGACGGAAAGCGCGTTCTCGTCCGCGTTGACTTTAACGTGCCTATCAAGGATGGCGTCGTTGGCGACACCACCCGTATCAAGGCTGCCCTGCCCACCATCAACTACCTCGTTGAGCACAACGCTCGCGTCATCCTCATGAGCCACCTCGGCCGCCCCGAGGGTACCGGCTTCCAGCCTGAGCTCTCCCTTGAGCCTGTCGCTAAGAAGCTCGCCGAGCTCTCTGGTCTCGACGTTGCCTTTGTCGCCGACACTTACGGCGAGAAGGCTGCCGAGGCTGTCGCTGCCGTCGAGCCGGGCAAGGTTCTCGTTCTCGAGAACGTCCGTTTCGACAAGCGTGAGAAGAAGAACGACCCCGAGATCGCCAAGAAGCTCGCTTCCTATGGTGACGTCTTCGTTCTCGATGCCTTCGGCACCGCTCACCGCGCCCAGGGTTCCGTCGTGGGTCCCGCCGCTTACCTGCCTGCCGTCGCCGGCTTCCTGCTCGAGAAGGAGGTCGACACGCTGACCGGTATCTTCGCCGAGCCCGAGCGTCCCTTCGTCGCTATCGTCGGCGGTTCCAAGGTTTCCTCCAAGATCGGTGTTCTCGATCACCTCATCGACTCCGCTGACACCCTGATCATCGGTGGCGGTATGGCCTACACCTTCTTCCTGGCTCAGGGCCTGTCCGTTGGTCAGTCCCTCAAGGAAGAGGACTGGGTCGAGCGCGCCGGCGAGATGCTCAAGAAGGCCGAGGAGAAGGGCGTCAAGATCCTGCTCCCCATCGACAACCGCGTTGCCGATCACTTTGGCGAGGACGCTGTCCCCGAGGTTGTCGCTTCCGACGCTATCCCCGACGATCGTGAGGGTATGGACATCGGCCCCAAGACCGAGGAGCTTTATGCCGAGGCCGTCAAGGGCGCCAAGACCGTGTTCTGGAACGGCCCCATGGGCGTCTTCGAGTTCGACAACTTCGCTCACGGCACCCAGGCTATCGCCGAGGCTGTTGCCGAGGCCGACTGCACCTCGATCATCGGCGGTGGCGACTCTGTCGCAGCTGTCAACAAGTTCAACCTGGCCGACAAGATGAGCTGGATCTCCACCGGTGGTGGCGCTTCCATGGAGCTCGTCGAGGGTAAGGCCCTGCCCGGAGTGGAGGCGCTTCTCGATGCCTAATCGCACCCTTCTTATCGCTGGTAACTGGAAGATGAACAACGACGTCGCCGAGGCCGCCAAGCTCGCCGACGAGCTGGCTCAGGCTCTGCCCGAGGTTCCGGCTGGCGTCGAGGTGCTCGTCTGCCCTCCGACCATCGACATCACCACCGTTCACGCCCGCATGCAGGCTGCCCCCATCGCCCTCGGTGCACAGAACGTGTACTGGGAGGCCAAGGGTGCCTTCACCGGTGAGTCCTCTTGCGACATGCTCAAGTCCGCTGGCTGCACCTACTGCATCATCGGCCACTCCGAGCGTCGTGATTACTTCCACGAGACCGACGAGGACCAGAACAAGAAGGCCAAGGCTCTCGTTGCCGCCGGTCTTGTTCCCGTCTTCTGCTGCGGGGAGTCCCTCGAGGTCCGCGAGGCTGGCACCTATGTCGAGCACGTCGTGAACCAGGTCAAGGCTGGCCTTGCTGGTCTTGAGATCACCTGCCCCAAGCAGGTCGTCGTCGCCTACGAGCCCATCTGGGCCATTGGCACCGGCAAGACCGCTACCGCCGAGGACGCTCAGGAGGTCTGCGGCGCTATCCGTGAGACCCTCAAGGAGATGTTCGGCGAGGAGCTCGCTAACGGCATCCGCGTTCTCTATGGTGGCTCTGCCAAGCCTGGCAACATCGCTGAGCTCGTCGCCAAGCCCGACGTTGACGGCGCCCTCGTGGGCGGCGCTTCGCTCAAGGCTGCCGACTTCGCCTCTATGGTCGTCAAGGCAGGCGAGTAGGACATATGGCACAGCGTCATCTTCCTGCACTCCTGATTATCATGGATGGCTGCGGCCTTGCTCCGGCCGATGGCGAGAATGCCGTCGCCGCTGCCAAGACGCCCTTCCTTGATGGCCTGTACGAGAAGTACCCCCACACCACGCTCGGTGCTTCGGGCGAGGACGTGGGCCTTCCCGACGGCCAGATGGGCAACTCCGAGGTGGGTCACCTCAACATCGGTGCCGGCCGCATCGTGTTCCAGGAGCTTTCGCGCATCAACAATGC
>CABUWR010000112.1 GCA_902495265.1 uncultured Collinsella sp.
AAGCCCTCGTCGCACGCGAACTCAAAGGCCTCGGTGCGGAAAGCCTCCCACTCATCAATCTGCTCGGCAAACTTATCGGCGTCGACCATGCGCAGCACGTCGGCGGCAAGCGCCCAGCGGTCCATGTTATTCAGGCGTAGCATGTCGAACGGCGTGGTCGTGGAGCCCTTCTCCTCGTAGCCGTGGACGCGGAAGGCGTCGTGGCCGGGGCGGTTCCAGATCAGGCGGCGAATCGTGCCGGCATAGGCGTGGAATGCAAAGAGCACGGGCCTCTCACCGCAGCCAAACAGCTCAGCCCAGCGCTCATCGCTGATGGCCTGGTCGTTCTCGCAGACGTTCTGAATCTTGAGCAGGTCGACCACGTTGACGAACCACACCTTAATGCCCAGCTCGCGCAGCATATCGGTTGCAGCCAGAGCCTCGAGCGTCGGCACGTCGCCGCACGTGGCGACCACGACGTCGGCCTCGGCGAGCGAGTCGGCAGTCGATGCCCACTCCCAAGCCGCGACACCCTCGGCGAGCTCGGACTTGGCCTCGTCGACCGTTTGGAAGGTGGGGGCGGGCTGCTTGCCACAGAAGATGGCGTTGACGCAGTCGGTGGACTGGTAGACGCGCTCGGCAACGGCAAGGGCCATGTTGGCGTCGGCCGGATAGTAAGCATTCACGATATGCGTGTCGTTGGCCTTGTTGAGCAGCAGGTCGATAAAGCCGGGGTCCTGGTGCGAGAAGCCGTTGTGGTCTTGGCGCCACACGTGGCTCGACAGCAAAATGTTGAGGCCGCTGATGGGGGCACGCCACGGAATCTCGCGCTTGGTGGCCTCGAGCCACTTGCAGTGCTGGTTGACCATGGAATCGACCACGTGGACAAAGCTCTCGTAGGAGCTCCACACGCCGGAGCGGCCGGTGAGCACGTAAGCCTCGAGGAAGCCCTCGCACTGGTGCTCGGACAGCTGCTCGACGACCTTGCCGGAGCCGGCCAGCAGCTCGTCGTTGGCCTCGTCCTCGTAGAAGCCGGCATCCCACTGCTTCTTGGTCACCTTGTAGGCGGCCTGCAGGCGGTTAGACGCGGTCTCGTCGGGACCGAAGATGCGGAAGTCGTCCATGTTCTTGGCCAGAACGTCGGCAGTGTACTCGCCAAAGACGCGGGCGGCCTCGGTGGAACCCCAGCCGTGGCCTTTCTCGGCGACGGGAATCTCGTGGGCGTGAATATCGGGCAGCTCGAGCTCGCGGCGCACCTTGCCGCCGTTTGCGTTGGGATTGGCGCCGATGCGCAGCTCGCCGGTCGGCATAAAGGCCGTCACCTCAGGGCGCACCTGGCCCTCGGGCGTAAAGAGCTCCTCGGGCTTGTAGGAGCGCAGCCACTCGCGCAGCACGCGGAAATGCTCGTGGGTATCCTTGGCACTCGCCAGCGGCACTTGATGCGCGCGCCAGGAGTCCTCGGTCTTCTTGCCGTCAATCTGCTTGGGGCAGGTCCAACCCTTGGGCGTACGGAACACAATCATGGGGTAGGCCGGGCGGACCACGGTCTCGCCTGCGGCGGCCTGGGCCTGTGCGGTGGCCTTGATGTCGCAGATCTCATCGAAGACCTGCTCAAACAGGGCAGCGAAACGCTCGTGGATGCTTGCATGGCTCTCGTCGTCAAAACCGGCGACAAAGAAGTGCGGCTTGTAGCCCATGCCCTCAAAGAACTTGGTGAGTTCTTCGTCGGACACGCGGGCAAGAATGGTGGGGTTGGCGATCTTATAGCCGTTGAGGTGCAGGATCGGCAGGACGATACCGTCGGTTGCCGGGTTCACGAGCTTGTTGGACTGCCAAGAGGTCGCGAGCGGACCGGTCTCGGACTCGCCGTCGCCCACCACGGCCACGGCCAGCAGGCTCGGGTTGTCCATGACGGCGCCGTAGGCGTGGCTGAGCGTGTAGCCGAGCTCGCCGCCCTCGTGGATGGAGCCAGGCGTCTCGGGCGCAAAATGGCTCGGGATGCCACCGGGATAAGAGAACTGGCGGAAGAACTTCTGCAGGCCTGCCTCGTCATTGGTGATGTCGGGGCGAATCTCACGGTAGGTGCCATCGAGCAGCGACTGGGCGGTGCCGGCGGGGCCACCGTGGCCCGGGCCCATCAAGAAAATGGCGTTCTGGTTGTGGTCGGCAATAAGGCGGTTGACGTGGCCGAACAGGAAGTTGATGCCGGGCGTGGTGCCCCAGTGACCGACCAGGCGGTGCTTAACGTCCGGGCGACCAAAGTCGCGCACCTCACCGGTTTTCTCGTCGACAAAGTCGGGGCGCATGAGCGGATTAGAGCGAAGGTAGATCTGACCGACGGACAGATAGTTCGATGCGCGCCAATACAGGTCGACGCCCTCGAGCTCGGAAGCCGGTACCTCGTGGCCCAGCTTTTGCCACGGCGTCCCCAGTGTTTTAGCCATTGTTTATGTCCCTTCGCTGTGCGGTCACCCTCCGATACGGCAACCTTTCGTTGGGACTAGTATATTTGCTAAAACGTTTTATCATGGTGGAAAAACGTTTTAGCATCCTTATCAATCCCATCGATTGGCAAAACGCGACATTCACCTGCGGCATTGTCTGTCACAGGTGCTCCACATTCAGTCTCTGTAAATTGATAAACGCGTTTAGTTATGTTTAGTAAGCTCGAGAACGCTGTCCTTAACGATAAGCGCCGGCTCCAGAACGACTTCTTCGGCACGTCTACCGCCCCTACCGGCAAGACGCTTGGACATGCAGCCAAAAGCATGCTCCGCGAGGACACCAGGATCCTGCTCGATCGCGGTCAGCGCCGGCTCAAAGAGAACGTCGGCTGCCGAGTTGTCATAGCTTACGACCGAGATATCGCCTGGGATGCTCTTCCCCATCTCGTGTAAGCGCTTGAGCAGACCCAGCGCAATGTTGTCCGAGCTTGCGAACACGGCGGTGGCGTCAGTTGCGAGCACCGCCTCCGAAGCCTCGTAGGCACTCGGAATGTAGTACTCGCTCTCAAACTCCAAACGCGCATCGATGGGCAGCCCCACCTCGCGCAGCGCACGCTCGTAGCCGGCAAGACGCTTACGACCCGTATTGGAACGGCGCGCATTAACCAAGCAGGCAATACGACGGTGGCCCTGCTCGATCAGATAGCGGGTGGCCATATAGCCGCCCATCTCGTGGTCGAACATTACCTTGTCGCACTCGAGCCCCTCAATGGCACGGTCGACCATTACCGCCGGGATGGGTAGATGGCTGACCTCTTCGCGCAGGGCGCGGTCGTCGGAGAACTCGTCGCCTACCACCAAAAAGACACCATCGACGCCGCGCGTCACCAGCTGGCGCAGGAGCTCCAGATCGTCCTCGGCGCTTCCACCCGAGCTGGTAATAAAGAGCGCGTAGCCGTCCTCGCGGCAGCGCTTTTCCAAGCTGCCAGCGAGCGAGGCAAAAAATCGGCTCTCGATGTTGGGAACGATAAGGCCCAGCGTGCGCGACTCGCGCATGACCAGGCTGCGCGCGATCTGGTTAGGAACATAATGGTTGCGTGCCGCAACCTCCTTGATGAGCTTGCGGTTTTCTTCCGAGATGCGACAAGGCCGGTTGTTAAGGACAAGCGAGACCGACGAGGGGGAAAGCCCCACCTCCTGGGCAATCTGCTTGAGAGTAACTTTGTTGCCCATCTCGCTCCTTCCGAGTATTCGCGCAATCTCTTGAAAGTATAGCGACCGTCCCTCTACCTCGATGATAAACACTTTACCAATCCGGTAGACGGCTGTTTTATCGCCGTGATTGGTGCAAAGGGGTCAGGTTACTTTGCACCAAATCCATCCGGGTGGGGTATATTGCATTCGATTGATGAAAACGACCACTATAAGGCGGATATCCGTATGCACGAGAATGACTTTTTTAACGAGGACCTGCTCTGCGCGCTCGCCGGTGTTGCCGGCGAGGACAACGTGCTCATGAGCGAGCCCATGCGCGAGCACACCACGTTTAAGATCGGCGGCCCAGCCGATGTCTTTGTCACGCCCGACACCGAGCAGGGCCTCGTCGCCACGCTCGATACCTGCTATCGCTGCGATCTGCCACTCACCATCGTGGGCAACGGCTCCGACCTACTGGTCGGTGACAAGGGTATCCGCGGTGTCGTCGTGGCACTGGGCGAGGGCCTCTCCGACATCACCGTCGACGGCACGCACGTCACGGCGGCAGCCGGCGCCTTGCTTTCCGATGTCGCCGCGGCTGCCGCCGAAGCCTGCCTCACCGGCATGGAGCCCCTCTCGGGCATCCCCGGCTCGGTCGGCGGCGCCTGCTATATGAACGCCGGTGCCTACGGCGCCTGCATGGCAGATGTTTTGGAGTCCGTGCGCGTCTATAAGCCCGCCCGCGCGCTCGACGACGGCACCCGCGGCAGCGGCAATATCATTGAGTTCGATGTCGACGAGCTTAACCTGGGCTATCGCAAGAGCCGCATCGCCGACGACGGCTTTATCGTGCTCTCTGCCACCTTTAACCTCGCCCCGGGCAACGCCGCGATGATCAAGGCCGACATGGACGACTACCGCCAACGCCGCGAGGACAAGCAGCCGCTCGACATGCCGAGCGCCGGTTCCACTTTCAAGCGCCCCGAGGGCCACTTCGCCGGCAAGCTCATCATGGACGCCGGCCTTCGCGGCCACGCTATCGGCGGCGCCCAGGTGAGCGAGAAGCACTGCGGCTTCATCGTCAACGCCGATCACGCCACCGCCGCCGACGTCGACGAACTCATCCGCCACATTCAATCCGAGGTAAAGCAGCAGTTCGACGTAGACCTCGAACCCGAAGTCCACCGAGTAGGCGAATTCCTCTAACAAAGAAGGCCCCGAAAGGGGCCTTCACCATATTTATTCAGATAACCCAGTCCGGTGTGTCGCGCTCAGGACCCGAGAGGGCCGGGACAGTCCGAGAGGCATAAGGTTGATCGCGAGTTCCGCACGAGCCGGAGAGCACTTAATGTGCTCTCCGTGCGAGCAGGACTGTCCGAGCAGGCAACCTTATGCCTCTCGGACTGTCCCGGCCCAACT
>CABUWR010000113.1 GCA_902495265.1 uncultured Collinsella sp.
CACCGCGACGCCGCAGCCGGTCTGCATCCGCTGTTTATTTCTGCGCACGGTAATCGCATGAGTGCCGCTATGCTCAGGCGACGGTTCCATATGCTGGCGACGTGCGCCGGCATTCCGGCCGACATCGCGCCTCATGCGATGCGTCATACGTTTGCGACCGATCTGCTTGAGGGCGGCGCGGATCTGCGTTCGGTTCAAGAGCTGCTGGGGCATGCGAGCCTGTCCACGACGCAGATCTATACGCATCTTACGCCCGACCGGCTTAAGCGTGCCGTGACCCAGGCCCATCCCCGGGGCGAGTAAGCTGGACGGCTCGCGTTGCGCTTAGGTGTGTGGTTTTGATTGCGGGTTGGCAGAAAGAGGCAATCCTGCTATCATTCATCGGGTTGCTTCACGGCAACAGGTTTTTATCACGCACGCGCGGCTACTTCATACCGTGGTGCCCGGGCTTTGGTAGCACATGTCCGGGTTGGTTTTGGAGGATGACCCCGCGCGGAGGCAAACCACAGGAGGTTTAACATGGCTACCAAGATTAATATCCGCACCCTGCTCGAGGCCGGCTGCCACTTCGGTCACCAGACCCGTCGCTGGAACCCCAAGATGAAGCCGTTCATCTTCGGTGAGCGCAACGGCATCTATATCCTCGACCTCAAGCAGACCATCCTCGACGCCGACCAGGCCTACACCTTCGTCAAGAACGTCGCCAAGGGCGGCAACGTGCTGTTCGTCGGCACCAAGAAGCAGGCTCAGGAGGCCGTCAAGAACGCCGCTGAGCGCGCCAACATGCCTTACATCAACCAGCGTTGGCTCGGCGGTATGCTGACCAACTTCGTCACCATCCGCTCCCGCATCAACCGCATGGAGGAGCTCGAGGCCATGGTCGAGGACGGCCGTATGGCAGTGCTCCCCAAGAAGGAGCAGGCTGTGCTCGGTAAGGAGCTCACCAAGCTCCAGACCAACCTCGGTGGCGCCCGCGACATGAAGGGTCTGCCCCAGGCGCTCTTCGTCATCGACACCAAGCGCGAGGAGAACGCCATCAAGGAGGCTCAGCGCCTGAACATCCCCGTCGTCGCCCTGATCGACACCAACTCCGATCCCGACGAGGTCGAGTACGGCATCCCCTGCAACGATGACGCTATCTCCGCTGTCACCCTTATGTGCGAGCTCATGGCCGACGCCTGCCTCGCTGGCTCCGGCAAGGAGCAGGTCTCCGAGGCCGAGATGGCCGCTGAGCCCAAGGCCGAGTAAATCAGTCTTAGTTAATTCTTTTTCATCTCTTTGAAAGGAACCACAATGGCCCAGATTACCGCCGCTATGGTCAAGCAGCTCCGCGAGATGACCGACTCCCCGATGATGGAGTGCAAGAAGGCTCTCGTCGAGGCTGACGGCGACATGGACGCCGCTGTCGACGTTCTGCGCAAGAACGGCCTCGCCAAGGCTGCCAAGAAGGCTGGCCGTGAGACCAACGAGGGCGCTGTCGCCGCGTTCGTCTCCGAGGACGGCAAGACCGGCGCTCTGCTCGAGCTCTCCTGCGAGACCGACTTCGTCGGCTCCAATGCTAAGTTCACCGGCTTTGCTTCCAAGGTCGCTGAGGTTGTCGCTACCACCGAGCCTGCTGACGTCGACGCTCTGCTCGAGAAGCCGATGGGCGAGGAGACCGTTTCCTCCGAGCTCACCGAGATGATTCACATCATGGGCGAGAACATGAAGATCTCCCGTTTCGCCGCCCGCAAGGCTGAGAACGGCGCTCTCGCTTCTTACATCCACATGGGTGGTAAGATCGGCGTTCTCGTCGAGTTCGCTTTCGAGAAGGCCGAGACCGCTCAGGCTGAGTCCTTCAAGACCTTTGCTCATGACGTTGCCCTTCAGGTTGCCGCCGTCGCCCCGATTTGCGCTACCCGCGATCAGGTTCCGGCCGAGACCGTCGAGCACGAGAAGCAGATCTACATGGCTCAGGCTGCCGAGTCCGGCAAGCCCGAGGCTATCCAGGAGAAGATGGCTGTTGTCCGTCTGGTGAAGTTCTACAAGCAGTCCGTGCTCACCGAGCAGGAGTTCATCAAGGACAGCTCCCTCACCATCAAGAAGTATGCTGAGCAGGTCTCCAAGGAGCTCGGCGACACCATTACCGTCGTTGCCTTTGACCGTCTGGTCCGTGGCGAGTAAATAAGCTCTTGTAGCTGGTAATGAGCAGGCTGTGGGTTTTACTCACAGCCTGCTTTTTCATGGCTCCCCGTTAAGCCTTTGATATTATGTTATGAGTCTAATTAAAGGAGGATCGCTTTGTCCGACATCCGATATAAACGCGTGCTTCTGAAGCTCTCCGGTGAAGCGCTGATGGGCGATGGCAACTACGGCATCGACCCCAAGGTTACCGATCATCTTGCCAAGCAGGTCAAGGAGCTGCTCGCCGTTGGTCATGAGGTCGGCGTCGTTGTCGGCGGCGGCAATATTTTCCGCGGCATGGCCGGTGCCGCCGGTGGTATGGACCGCGCCCAGGCCGATTACATGGGTATGCTCGCTACCGTTATGAACGCGCTTGCCCTGCAGGATGCCTTCGAGCACAACGATGTTCCCTGCCGCGTGATGAGCGCTATCCAGATGAACGAGATCTGCGAGCCCTATATTCGCCGTCGCGCCATCAACCACCTGTCCAAGGGCAACGTCGTTATCTTTGCCGCCGGATCGGGTAATCCGTACTTTACGACTGACACCGCCGCGGCCCTTCGCGCCTGTGAGATCGGTGCCGAGATTCTGATTAAAGCCACCAAGGTTGATGGCATCTACGACAAGGATCCCGTCAAGTGCGCTGACGCCGTCCGCTTTGACAAGATCACCTATCACGAGGTGCTCGTTCGCGGCCTGCAGGTTATGGATTCCACGGCTACGGCTCTTTGCCAGGACAACCGTATGCCCATTTTGGTCCTCAACATCGATGGCGAGGACACCGTCAAGCGCGCGCTCGCGGGTGAGCCCGTCGGCACGCTCGTCTATCAGGAGGATTAAGCATGGCAGAGAACATCACCGCCCACATGGACAAGTCACTCGAGTCCCTCAAGCATAACTTCTCCAAGGTCCGCACTGGCCGCGCCAACGCTAACATTCTGTCCGACATCACCGTCGACTACTACGGTGTTGCCACGCCCGTCACGCAGGTTGCCGCCGTTAAGACCCCCGAGGCCCACATGCTGCTTATCGAGCCGTGGGATAAGGCGCTCATCAATGCCATCGTCAAGGCTATCAGTGCCTCCGACCTGGGCATTACCCCCAACTCCGATGGTACCGTCGTGCGTCTGCCGTTCCCGGCTCCCACCGAGGAGCGTCGTCGCGAGCTCGTTAAGGAGTGCCGCGAGTACGCCGAGCAGGCCAAGGTCTCCATCCGCAACATCCGCCGCGACTTTAACAACAAGCTCGAGCGCGACGAGGAGCTCACCGAGGACGATGTTCGTCGCGAGCAGGCCAAGGTTCAGAAGCATACCGACGAGTATGTTGCCAAGGTCGAGGAGCTTCTGAAGGAAAAAGAAGCCGAGGTCATGGAGATCTAAGGTGCAATACGACGAGCATAAACTGGTCGAGTACTTTGCCGACGCCCCTGCGGGCGTCGGTTTTTCCGACCTTGACCTCAATAACATTCCGCACCATATTTCGTGCATCATGGACGGCAACGGCCGTTGGGCCACGTCGCGCGGTCTTGCCCGCACCGAAGGCCACAAGGCCGGCATCGTCTCGCTGCGCGAGATCATTACCGCCTGCGTGCGCCTGGGCGTCGACGTGCTTTCGGCCTATGCATTTTCGACCGAAAACTGGAATCGCCCGCAGCACGAAGTCAACGTTCTGATGCATCTGTTTGCCAAGACGTTTATCGATGAGCTGCCGCTGCTTAAGCGCGAGAACGTCCGCGTTGTCTTTTTGGGCGATATTTCCGCGCTGCCCAAGAAGACCCGCGACGTCTTTGAGCGCGGCCTTGCCGAGTGCGCTGACCATACCGGTATGACGCTGGCGCTGGCCGTTAACTACGGTGCCCGTGCTGAGATCACCCGCGCTGTCCGCCAGATCGCGCTTGATGCGGCTGCCGGCAAGATCGATCCCGCCGCTATCGACGATGATATGGTTGCTTCGCACCTGTACACCGCTGGGCTGCCCGATCCGGAGCTTGTGATTCGCACCTCCGGCGAGCTTCGTCTTTCGAACTATCTGCTGTGGCAGGTTGCCTATTCCGAGTTCTATGTCACCGATACCTATTGGCCCGACTTTGATCGCTGGGGCCTTGTCGACGCCATTTTGGCCTTCCAGGGTCGCGACCGTAGGTTTGGTGGACTGAGTAAGACCGAGGAGGCTTAATCGTGTCCGAACGTCCCAAGGCATCCGCTCCCAAGGCGCCTTCTTCCGCGAAGCCCGCGCGTAAGGCTCCCGCTGCAGGGTCGCCTGCAGCGAAGGGCAGCTCCGGTTCGTGGCTGGCGGGCTTTATCACCCGTGCCGCCGCCGGTATCGTCTATGCCGTTGTCTTTATCCTGTGCCTGGTTTTGGGTATTGTGCCCACGGCCATCTTCGTGTCCGTCATGAGCGGTCTGTGCTGCTATGAGTTCTTCCGCATGACGAGGCTCGACGGCAAGGTTGCCAACGAGCGCCTTGGTATCACTGCCGCCGTGCTCTTTCCGCTCTCGGCTCTGGGCGATTCGCTGCTGTTGAACGCCCTGCTGTTCGCTTTGATGCTTGCGGTTGGTATCTGGTATGTCTGGTCTCCGCGCACTCGCATCTCTGACGTTGCCGTGACGCTCATGGGCCCTATCTACACTGGCTTTATGCTGTCGGCTATCGTGCTGCTGCGCGATGCCGTGCCCGGTTTTGCCGGCGCCTTGCTTTCGGTGGGCGTTTGCGCGTCCCTTTGGGTCTCCGACTCGTTTGCCTACATCGTGGGCAGCCGCATCGGCAAGCATAAGATGGTTCCCAAGATCTCTCCCAAAAAGAGCTGGGAAGGCTTTGTCGGCGGCATCTTGGGCTCTGTCTTGATCTGGCTCATCCTGTGGGCAACGCACTTCTA
>CABUWR010000114.1 GCA_902495265.1 uncultured Collinsella sp.
CCCGAGATCGATGCAGCGACAACGGCGAACATCTCGAGCCAAAATGGGATAGCGACCATGGCGTCCGAGGCATGTGAGGTAACGGTTATGGCGGCGACGACGGGCAAGATGGGGTCCTTTGAGTTACGGGTTTGGACAATGCCCGTACATAGTACATGTTCGGCGCCGATTGCGACCCTATTGCTCGGCAAACGGTCGGGACTGGGCGCGGGCGTGGCGTTGCTGGAATGCGAGGGATCCAAAACATGTACGTCACCCTCCAAAAACGACATTTTTTGACATCTTCGGAGGCTGACGTACATGTTTGGATTGAGCTCACAGCATGAGTGAGTTAATTTACTCACATCCGGTATATTCCCCCACTTCAACGGACATAAGAGTTGGATACCGGCTCAGAGCGAGAGGCCCTCAATGGATACTCCTGTTCTCATTTCGCATAAAACCGCATGGCTTGTCCATCATGCGCCCCAGAATTTGGTTCAGTCTCTTGCGCGGCACGACTACCAGATAGGCGTACGAGGCATCTCCACCCAGCAACGCGTTGCGCGCATACGACAGGCCCTTACCGACTGCGGCATTCTGTCCGATATGCTCAAAACTATCGATATCTCGGTTGTATTCGAATTCGAGCGAATTCGCACCAAAGGCGTCATTTGCCACATTCTTGGACAAAATCTTCCCTACGAGCATATTGACGAGTTGACGCCCGGAATCTTCATCACCGACGAAGCCTTCACCTTCGTGCTCGCTGCCGAGTGGATGGATAGGATCGAATATCTCGAATATGGCTATGAAGTTTGCGGCAATTATCGCATGAGGCTCAATCCCGCCGACCCTTATACCGAGCAACCAGCCACCACCTCCAAGGATGAAATAACCGAACTGCTCGATCGGCACCCCGGCAAACCCGGTGCCACACGTGCACGGCTCGCGCTCAGGCACATCTACGATCACTCGGCCTCGCCTATGGAGACCGCTTCGGCAATCGCCCTCTCGCTCCCAACAAGCGAAGGCGGCGTTGGCATCCGAGGTATCGAACTCAACAAACCGCTCGAGATCCCTCAACGTCTCTGGCATTGCGCCAAAGCTCGAACACTCAAAATCGATGCGCTCGTTACCTACAAGCGCAGGGAGCTCGGTATCGAATATAAGGGCGGCTTTCACGATGAGTTCGAGCGCAAGGGGGCAGATGCGGAGCGAGAGGCCGTTCTCTCCCAAATGGGATATCGAATCGTTACGCTCACTTCGGCTCAGTTCGACAGCCAGCTCGCCTTTCACCGCGCCATGAACAACATTCGCGAAGCACTCGGCATGCCTCGCTGTGCCGACACCGGGTACCAGCGAGAGCAAAACGAACTACGCAAGGCGCTTATCCGCAACTGGAAAGGCATGCGAGACGAAGAGGCACCTTCCGAATAGTGCCACTCCCGTGAGCTCAATCCAAACGTGTACGTCAGCCTTCAAAGATGTCGAACAATGTCGGTTTTGGAGGGTGACGTACATGTTTTGAGGGAGGGGCGGGTTCGAATCCCTCCTCTTTCGCCGTATTTGCTTGTTAGGGACTCAAAACAAAAAAGCTCCCATTCCTGGGAGCTTTCTCAACCAAAATGGCGGAGGAGGAGGGATTCGAACCCTCGTGACCTTATACAGGCCAAACGGTTTTCGAGACCGCCGCATTCAACCACTCTGCCACCCCTCCGCGTGGGGTAAAAACAAAGCAGGCACTAAGGCCTGCTTTGGAATTAACTGGCGGAGAGTCAGGGATTTGAACCCTGGAGACGCTTTTGACGCCTACACGATTTCCAATCGTGCTCCTTCGGCCACTCGGACAACTCTCCGTTAAATGCGAAAGTCAGTATACACGAGGAATCGAAAAGTGCAAACAGAAAACTTGGCATTTTTTAAACCGCTATCGCCGCACCCGTATCCGGCATGTGCCAGATGAGTACTAAAAAAGCATCCTGACCAGCCAAATCCCGCTCGATGACCTGTTCAAAATAGGTATTCATGAATGACGCGGCAGCGAATTTAAAAATTTTGAGGCAATCGATCGAACCGGTGGTATGCATTTTGCGACCACAACCCTGCAATCGGCGACCTGCGGTTTGACTCAGGTTGTCCTCGTCGCAGCGTATCTTGCTATCGAATTCGTCAAGCTCTTGGTCAGTGTTTGGTTGGAATACGCGAGAAGTGCCGTGTAAGCATGGGCATATGTGGAGGTCATGAGGTTGTAGCTGCATATTCTTGCAGCCTGGGAGGTTGAAAGATATTATTACCAAGTCTTTTCCTGCTTCAGGCGCACCTTCACGACCTGAAGCCACATTTGCCCAGAGGAGGTGACAATATGAAGGCTTATGAACTGCTGTTCTTTGTTGACCCGTCGCTCGACCCCGAGACTCGTCTCGCTGTTATGAAGCGTATCGATACCACGATCGCTGAGGGCGCTGGCAAGGTCGACTCCGTTGACGAGTGGGGCAAGCGCAAGCTCGCCTACGAGATCAACGACCTCACCGATGGTGACTACACCCTCATCAACTTCCACGCAGATCCTACCCAGATCGCCGAGCTTGATCGCGTCCTGCGCATCACCGACGCTGTGGTCCGCCACATGATCGTCCGTCGCGACGACCAGGAGTAAGACTGTCGTTTTGGACTGGGCTTGTGCCCCAAGAGGAAGTAGTGAGTTATGAGCATCAATCGAGTGAACATCACCGGTAATCTCACCCGCGATCCCGAGCTGCGCGCCACCGCCGGCGGAACCCAGGTTCTGTCCTTTGGCGTCGCCGTGAATGATCGTCGCCGCAATGCGCAGACTGGCGAGTGGGAGGACTATCCCAACTTTGTCGACTGCACTATGTTCGGCACCCGCGCCGAGGCCGTGAGCCGTTTCCTGGCAAAGGGAAACAAGGTCGCGATCGAGGGCAAGCTGCGCTACAGCTCTTGGGAGCGCGACGGCCAGCGCAGGAGCAAGCTTGAGGTCATCGTCGATGAGATCGAGTTTATGAGCTCCCGTGGTGGCCAGGGTGGCTACGATCAGGGCGGTTACGCCCCCGCAGCTCCCGCGCCCGCAGCGCGTCCTGCCGCACCGATGGCTACGCCGCCCGCGGTCGACGTCTACGATGAGGACATCCCGTTCTAAGGGTTGTTCACCTATTTTTGAGTGAGAGGCGGCTTCGGCTCGCCGAAGTTGCCAAACGAAAGGTATTTTGACATGGCTAATGATTATTCTGCACGTCAGCCGCGTCGTAAGTACTGCCAGTTCTGCAAGGAGAATACTGAGTTCATCGACTATAAGGACACTCAGCTTCTCCGTAAGTACATGACCGACCGTGGCAAGATTAAGCCCCGTCGCGTCACTGGCGCTTGCACGCAGCATCAGCATGACATCGCCAACGCCATCAAGCGCGCCCGCGAGATGGCTCTCCTGCCGTACACCGTCCCCGTGGTTTCCTCTCGTGGCAACCGCGACCGCGGCTAAGAAGGGAGACGCATCATGAAGGTTATTCTTCTCGATGAGATCAAGGGCAAGGGCGGCGAGGGTGACGTCGTAGAGGTCGCTCAGGGTTACGCTGAGAACTTCCTGTTCCCCAAGAAGCTCGCTGTTGCCGCCACAAAGGGCAACCTCAAGCAGCTTGACGAGCGTCGCAACAACATCGCCAAGCGCGAGGCCGTCCGTCTGGCTACCGCCAACGATACCAAGGCTGCCTTCGAGGGCAAGCAGGTCACCGTTGACGTCAAGGTTGGCGACGAGGGCATCCTCTTTGGCTCCGTTACCGCCGCTATGATCGCTGACGCCATCAAGGATCAGCTCGGTATGGACATCGACCGCAAGCGCGTCGAGCTCGGTAAGCCCATCAAGGTCGCCGGTGCCCACACCGTCGCTATCTCGCTGTACCGCGAGATCAAGGCCGAGGTTGTCGTTCTCGTCGGCGTTACCGCCGAGGAGCTCGCTGCCGAGGCTGAGGTCGAGGAGGCCGCTGAGGTCGCCGAGGCCGAGACCGCCGAGGTCGAGACCGAGGCTGCTGCCGAGTAGCATTTGCTGCAACGCAACAATCTTGTTCTAAGAAGGGCGCTCTGGGAGACCAGGGCGCCCTTTTATTATTTGCGCTGGGTGAGTGCCGTAGCAGTCATTGAGATGTGCTCCCGTGTATGGGACCGTTCATCCGTTTGCTTCGGTGATGATTGCCAAGGCACGGCTCGATTTATAGCCGTGGCTGATACTATGGATGCTCGCAAGCGATATGAATGAGGATGCTCATGGCATATGACGATAGGGAGACGGGGCTGACGGTCGAGGACCGTGGCTCTAAGTTGGGTCTCCCCCAAAACCAAGACGCAGAGGCCAACGTACTGGCCGCTATGCTGCTATCGCCCGAGGTGGTCGAAGAGGCCCAGGTCGAGCTGCAGCCCGATGACTTCTACCGGCCCATTCATAAGACCATCTATACCGCGATGGTCGATATGTACAACAGCCGCATCCCCATCGACTCCATCTCGCTGATCGATTACCTGCGAAGCATCAACAAGCTCGATGCCGTGGGCGGCGAGGCATACATTTTGGAGCTGATGGGTCAGACCCTGTCGCTCGTCAATTGGCAGCACCATGCCGCCATCGTTCGTCGCGACTCGATGCTGCGCGAGCTGATTGGCGCCACCAACGAGATTAACGCGCTGGCCTACAACGCCCCCACCGACACCAAAGAGGTCGTGGAGCTGGCCGAGAGCAAGCTACTCAAGGTCACGGCGCGTGAGGTTAAGTCGAGCTACAAGACGCTGACTGAGTTTATGGTCGAGGCCTATAACGAGGCCGAGGAAGTGTGCCAGGCCGGTGGCCAGGCTGCGGGCGTGCCCACGGGCTTCCCATCGCTCGACCGCATGCTCATGGGCTTCCGCGAGGGTCAGCTCATCATCATCGGCGCCCGTCCTGCTGTAGGTAAGACGTCGTTCGCCCTGAACTTGGCGCTCAACGCCGCCGCCGCGGGCTATACCGTCG
>CABUWR010000115.1 GCA_902495265.1 uncultured Collinsella sp.
AACGGCGCGCGTGCGGGCCCTAGACGCGTCACCGCGCATGGCGCTATTCGTCCAGGGCGGAAAGGTCGATGCCCAGAGCCTCGGCCATCTCGTCGTTCTTGACGACGACCAGGTCCTTGCTCGAGAGGTGCTTGATCGGCATATCCTCGGGCTTGGCCTCGCCCTTCAGGATCTTAACGGCCATCTCGCCTGCAGCGTAGCCCAGGTCCTCATAGTTGATGGAGAGGGTGAATAGGCCGCCGGCCTTGCACATGCCCTCCTCGCCGGTAACGAAGGGGAGCTTGTTCTCCTTGCAGATCTGGCCGACCTGCGAAGCACCCGCGGCGATGGTGTTGTCGGTGGGGGAGTAGAGCGCGTCGACCTTGCCCACGGCAGACTCGACGACGGACTGGATCTCGTTGGAGCTCGAAACGGTGAAGTCGGTGTACTCGAGGCCCAGCTTGTCGAGCTCCTTCTTGGCGGCCTTGATCTGGACGTCGGAGTTGGACTCGGCGGTGCAGTAGAGCAGGCCGACCTTTTTAACGTCGGGCAGGACCTTCTGCATCATCTCGAGCTGCTCGGCGACCGGGGTGAGGTCGGAAGCGCCCGTGACGTTGGTGCCGGGCTTGTCGTTGTCCTGGACCAGGCCGGAGGCGGCGTAGTCGGTGATGGCGCAGCCAACGATGGGGATATCGGCCGTGGCGCCGGCGGCAGCCTGCGCGGCGGGCGTAGCGATGGCATAGATCAGGTCGACGCCGTCGCCTACGAATTTGTCGGCAATGGACTTACACGTGGACTGGTCGTTCTGGGCGTTCTTCTGATCGATCTTAACCTTAAGGCCGCTCTTCTTGATGGCCTTGACGAAGCCGTCGTTGGCGGCATCGAGCGCGGAGTGCTCTGTGAGCTGCAGAACGCCGATGGTGTAGTCGGAACCGGCGGCAGCAGAGCCGGAACCAGAGTTACCGCCGCATCCGGCGAGCGGGGCGAGCGCGAGCAGGCCGGCGGAGACCAGAAGGCTCCTGCGGCTGATGGTGATGTCCTTCATATCATTACCCCCAGTATAAAAATGGCTGGAAACACTGCACTAGGAAAAAGTGCAAGTGGGACTATAGTAACGCCGATGTCCATTTTTACAATAACCTGGCGGGTTTTTTAATACTGAACCGGATGGGCGGTGCTGAGGAACGACGGACGGTAACGGGGCTTACGCTGCGGGTGCGGGGCTGTCTTCTTCGTCTAGCGCGGCAAAGAGTTTCTTGCCGTTGAGCAAACGCGTGCTGACGTTTCTCATGCGGCTGACCTCAACGGTGCGCAGGGTGTCGTCGGCGCCTCGGGTGTCGTAGACCGTTCCCAGCAGATACGAGACGCCATCGCGCTGCCTGATGGCAAAGGGCCGGACCGTCATTCGCACCACCTCGATTTCGCCCCGGGTCAGGACGTTTGTGATATCAAAGCTGACAGTTGTTCCATGGTCGATGGCCTGTTCGATGAGCTCGCACGTGTCGATACGCTTGGCGTGCGGACGCGTTGTCTTGACGGGTGCGTCGTTGGCGGCCGGTGCCGGTTCGGGCATATCGAGATAGTCGCGAATATCGGCGCTCGCCATGGCGACCAGGTGCTGCGCCATGCTCTTTCGAATGGCTATGGGCGTCGATCTGTTGCGCATGACCATGCCGTGGAGCCGTATGATTTCCTCGTCAGTAAGTGGGCGGGTGAGAAGCCGATAGCCCACGCCGCGCTTATAGTCGATTTCGTATCCGGCGTGACGAAGTGCAGATATCGAGGTATAGATGCTGCGGCGTGCCGCCGAGATGGGCATGCGGGCGGGGTCGTCGGGATGGGCGAGGAGCTCGACCAGCTCGTCGGAAAGCAGCGCCTTGTCCTCGCCGGTGTTCTCGCTCAAGAGCTGCAGGATGCGTACGGCGCGATAGGCTGCCATCGAGGCGGAACCCCTGGTCGTGGTTTCGTAGTTTTCAACAACGGCTTCGGTCATAGTGCCCACGTCCTTTCCTTTTTTGGTGATGGCAGATCAGAGCCTAGGGTGCGGAGCCTGGCCAAGGACGCGTGACGCCTTGGACGGTCGATGGTTGCCGGCAAACGGCGGGTCGAGTTTTCAACAACCCTGCCTAACTGACCAAAACCTTGCCAAAAGCTTGACGGATGCTGTTGAAAAAAGCGCCCCTCGGCTTGCCGAGAGGCGCTGGCGTGATGCGCTGGAACGCGTTTGGTGGCGCTATGGCGATTAGAAGTCGGCGTTGCCCACGGTGCGCGGGTGCGGCAGGACGTCGCGGATGTTGCCCACGCCGGTCAGATACATGACCAAGCGCTCGAAGCCCAGACCGTAGCCGGCGTGCTTGCAGGAACCGTAGCGGCGCAGGTCAAGGTAGTACTTGTACTGCTCGGGATTCATGCCCAGGTCCTTGATGCGGGCCTCGAGCAGGTCCAGGCGCTCCTCGCGCTGGGAGCCGCCGATAATCTCGCCGATACCGGGAACCAGGCAGTCGGCGGCGGCGACGGTCTTGCCGTCCTCGTTCATGCGCATGTAGAACGCCTTGATCTCGGCCGGGTAGTCGGTCACGAAGGTCGGGCGCTTAAAGTGCTCCTCGGTCAGGAAGCGCTCGTGCTCGGTTTGCAGGTCGATGCCCCAGCTGACGGGATAGTCAAACTTGTGACCGGCGGCGACGGCCTGCTCCAGGATTTCGACGGCCTCGGTATAGGTGACGCGGGCAAAGTCGGAGTTGGCGACATGGTCCAGGCGCTCGAGCAGACCCTTGTCCACAAACTTGTTGAGCATGTTGAGCTCGTCGGGGCAGGTGGCCATAACGTCCTTAAGAACGTACTTGAGCATGGCCTCGGCGTTGTCCATGTAGTCGTTGAGGTCGGCGAAGGCCATCTCGGGCTCAATCATCCAAAACTCGGCGGCGTGGCGCGTGGTGTTGGAGTTTTCGGCGCGGAAGGTGGGGCCAAAGGTGTACACGTCGCCAAAGGCCATGGCAAAGTTCTCGGCATTGAGCTGGCCGGACACGGTGAGGCTCGCATGCTTGCCAAAGAAGTCTTGGCTCCAGTCGACCTCGCCGGACTCGGTGAGGGGCGGGTTTTTGGGGTCGAGCGTGGTCACGCGGAACATCTCGCCGGCGCCCTCGCAGTCACTCGTGGTGATGATGGGGGTGTTGACGTAGACAAAGCCCTGCTCCTGGAAGAAGCGGTGGATAGCGGCAGCCGCGACAGAGCGGATGCGGAACACGGCGCGGAACAGGTTGGTGCGCGGGCGCAGGTGCTGCTGGGTGCGCAGGAACTCGACGGTTGCGCGCTTCTTCTGCAGCGGGTAATCCGGAGCGCTGACGCCCTCGACTTCGATGGAGGTGGCAGAAAGCTCGAAGGGCTGGGGCGCGTCGGGCGTCAGCTTGACGGTACCAGTGCAGATGAGTGCGGCCGAGACGTTTTGATGGGCGATCTCGTCGTAGTTGTCGAGCGCCTCGCGGTTCATGACGACCTGCAGGTCGCGGAAGCAGCTGCCGTCGTTGAGCGTAACGAAGCCAAAGTTCTTCATGTCGCGGACGGACTTGACCCAGCCGGCGACGGTGACGGTCTGGCCACCGAGCGACTCGGCATCGGCATAGAGCTGCGCGATTTTGGTGCGGTTCACGTATCCTCCCATAACGGTTGAATGTTAGTTATCCATACAGTTCGATATTCTAGCAGCTCGGCTCATTTGGGCTATACAGATAAGGCATTGGCGGGATGGTTTTTCAAACGAGAAGCGCCCGCGGCCAAATGGTCGCGGGCGCTTGACGAGGTGCCTTTTGGCTGTGTGGCGCGGGGCCTGGCTACTTGGTCTTGGCTACCAGCAGCGGGTCGCCAAGCTTGACGAGCGGGTTGCCGCCGATAAGCGTTCCAGACTCGCCGACATGGTCGATGCTCTTAAGACGATCGAGCTCGGAGACGATGACGGTCACGATGTCCTCGTGACCAGCGGCCTTAATGGCCTCGCGGTCGAAGCAGATGAGCGGCTGGCCTGCCTTGACCACATCGCCCATCTCGACAAAGCGGGCAAAACCCTTGCCGTTCATTTCCACGGTGCCCAGGCCGACATGGATGAACACGCGAAGGCCGTCCTCGGTGATCATGCCAATGGAGTGGTTGGTGACAGTGGTGGCACCGATGCGGCCGTTGGCGGGCGCATAGATGGTGCCGGTAATGGGCTCGATGCCATAGCCCTGGCCGAGCATGCCCGAGGCGATCGTCTCGTCGGGAACCTCGTCCAGGTTGACGAGCACGCCGTTGACGGGGGCATAGATGACGCCTTCGCGGGTGGCGAAGCTTGCTGCGGGCGGAACGGACGCCTCGCCGGTCGAGGTGAAGGTGGACTTAAGCGAATCGAGCAGACCCATAGTTGCCTCCAACTTAAATAGGCGCATATCGCGCGCTTGGTTTGCCGGAAACGTTACATACCTGTTTCGCGGCTTGGTCAACGCCCCTATTCTACGCTGCTCAACGATACCTCTGAACTGGGATTATGTGATATATCAGTTGAAGGGAAACTTATTGCCGGAGTGTTTCTGCGCCACGGGTTCAAGTGGGGTACGCTTAGATGCGAAAAACAAGGGCGCATCATTTGCGCGAAGGGAGCACATATGATTGTCGAGAACCATGCGCTGTGGGGCGAGGAGCCGACCGAGGAATATCCGGCGACGTTTACGTATTTGGGTGCCGAGCCGCTGCCCGATAAACCGAATGGCCGCCGCCCTGCCGTGATTATCTGCGGCGGAGGCGGATTTACGCATATCGCTCCGCATGAGCAGGACCCTGTGGCGTTTGCGTTTTTGGATCACGGTTACCAGGCCTTTGTGCTCAACTATGTGACGAGTGGCACGGGTGATGTGAGCTTTCCGCACCCCCAGGCAGATCTTGCCAAGATGGTCGCCACGGTGCGCGCCAACGCCGACGAGTGGCATGT
>CABUWR010000116.1 GCA_902495265.1 uncultured Collinsella sp.
CCAAACTCGCGCAGCGCCTTGACGGCGGCGGCGCAGTACTCCTGCGGGTCGCGGTTGGTGTGGTACGCCAGGGACACACGGGCAACGCCGGGGACGGTGCGGATGACACGCGCCGCCTCATCGGCCTGATGCTCGTTAAAGGTCACGAGGATATAACCGGAAATTCGAGACACGGCATTCACGGAAAAGGCGGCCAAGGCCGCCTTGATGTTATCCATGAGGATATGCTCAAAATGTGCGCGGTTCTTGCCCTTCAGTCCAACCTCGTGATAGTGGACCAGGCAGACGCGAGCTGCCATTTAGGCTTCAGCAACCTTATGGCCGAGCGCCTTCTCGTAACGGGCCTCGTCGTAGGAGATATCACCGTCGACGATCTCGTCCATAGCCATCGAGATGGTATCGGCGCCGGAGAGCGCGATGGTGATGTCGTCGACATCCTGAACGGCAAGCACGCGGTTATGCTGGCCGCGCAGCATGCTATTGATGTCGCAGGCGCGCTTGGAGGCAAGCGAAGCGAGCAGGAAGCGGTTGTGATCGGTCTTCTCCAGAAGATCGTCAATGCAAGGCTTTACAACGGACACGGACCTCAGATCCTTTCATGCATATCGAGAACGCGAACGAGCTCATCGGTCGCGCGGTCGAGATCGTCATTCACCACGACGTCGTCGTAGCGGTCGGCAAGGGCAAGCTCATGGGCGGCGTTTGCCATACGCAGTTCAATCGTCTCGGGCGTCTCGGTACCGCGACCGACCAGACGCTCGCGAAGCACCTCGAGCGAGGGTGGCTTAATAAAGATCAGCACGGCCTCGGGGAAACGCTCCTTGACCTGCAGGGCACCCTGGACATCGATCTCCAAGATGAGAGACGAACCAGAGGCGAGCTTGGACTGAACCTCGCTCACCAACGTGCCGTAGCAGTTACCGTGGACCTCGGCCCACTCAACAAACTCACCGTTTGCCACGCGGCGGTCGAACTCCTCGCGCGTCAGGAAAAAGTAATTGACGCCGTCGACCTCACCTTTGCGTGGGGCTCGCGTGGTAGCCGAAACCGTCAGGCCCAGGTTAGAGCGACGCTCGCGCACACGAGTGACGAGCGTGCCCTTGCCCGCGCCTGACGGTCCAGAAATCACAAAGAGCTTTGAATCCTGAGCGCTCACTTATTTGGTCAGCTGCTCGAGGAGCTGCTCGCGCTGACGGACGCCAAGGCCCTGGACGCGACGGGTAGCGGAGATGCCGAGCTCTTCCATGATCTTGGCGGCCTTAGCCTTGCCATAACCGGGGAGAGACTCGATGAGGGTGGAAACCTTCATGCGAGAAGCAATGGGGTCATCGGAGTTGAGCACGGACTCGAGGGACTTCTCGCCCTTCTTGATCTGCTCACGGAGCTCTGCGCGAGCGTGACGTGCGGCGGCAGCCTTCTCAAGAGCCTGCTTACGCTGCTCATCGGTAAGCTGAGGGAGTGCCATTCGTACCTCCAAATAGTTGGGTTATATCTGATTCAATATTTGGCATTTTAGCACGTAAAACGTACAAAATGCCCAATCGCGGCTCCATAGGTTAGACGATACCCGCAAAAAGTGCAATATATCGCGCTAAAAGATGAGCCCCCGACCTGCGATTCCACACAAAGGATGGGAAAGTTTACGCAGGCACAGGGGCTAATTTGTGCTATTGAACCCAAAAAGTGGTGACTTAAGGGAATCTTTTACGCGACGTTTTCGACCAGCTCGGCAACGATGGCGTCAAACGCGGCAACCGGATCGTCGGCGCCGGTAATAGGGCGGCCCACCACGATATGACTCGCGCCGCGCTCGATAGCCTGGGAAGGCGTGGCCACGCGGGACTGATCGCCCAGCGCAGCACCAACCGGACGCACGCCCGGGGTCACAATCAGCGCATCGGGGCCCAGCAGCTCACGCATGTCATGAGCCTCCATCGGCGAGCACACGATGCCGTCGATACCGTTGGCCTGGGCGAGTTTTGCCAGACGGGCGGCCTCCTCGGCAACGGGCGACTCGACGCCGATCTCGGTCAGCGCATCCTGATTCATGCTCGTAAGCACGGTGATGGCGACGAGCTTGGCTCGGTCCTCGCGCGCCTCCTCGGCACCCTCACGGCAGGCGGCGAGCATAGCACCCGAACCCAAGCCGTGAACCGAAAGCAGGTCGGCACCGGCAAGCGAGGCCGAGCGAGCGGCACCGCGCACCTGATGCGGAATGTCATGGAACTTAAGGTCAAGGAAGACCTTAAAGCCCAGGTCCTTGAACGTCTTGACGATCTCGGGACCCTCGGCGTAATAGAGTGTCATGCCCACTTTAAGCCAAGAGGCATGGCCCGAAAGCTCATGGGCGAGCTCAAGCGCACGCTCACGGTCGCAGTCGAGGGCGACGATAACGCGGTCGCGGGCATCGGTTTCTAGCATTCGAAAGCACCTACCAGCTCGTTGATGTCCTTCACGCCCTGGGACTCGGCCCAGGCCTCGAGTTCGCGCGCAATCTTGAGCGAAGCGCACGGATCGACGAAGTTGGCCATACCGACCGATACGCAGGTGGCGCCAGCCAGGATAAACTCGGCCGCGTCCTCACCGGTCATGACGCCGCCGACGCCATTGATGGGGATATCGACAGCCTGAGCGACTTCCCAGACCATGCGAACGGCGATGTGGTGGCACAGCGGGCCCGAAAGACCGCCCTTGGGCTTGGCCACACGTGACTTGCGGGTGTGGACGTCGATGGCCATACCCTGGATGGAGTTGATGACCGAAAGGCCGTCTGCACCCTCGGCCTCGAGGGCGCGGGCGATCTCGGCGACGTTGACCGGGGCCATCTTCACAAACAGCGGCTTGTCGGTCACCTTGCGGCAGGCGGCCATGACGCCAGAGGCGCCCTCGGGCGTGGAGCCCATGGCGGCACCGCCGGCGGCAATGTTGGGGCAGCTCACGTTGATCTCATAGCCGGCAGCCCAGGGACACAGCTCGACATACATCTCAAGTGCACGGACAAACTCGTCCACGGAATGACCGGCAACCTGGCAGATGACCTGGCAACCGTCCTTGGAGAGCTGCTCGAGCCACGGACCGGACTCGCGGGCGAAAGCGGCCACACCGGGGTTCTGCAGGCCCACGGAATTGATCATGCCGCCAGGGATCTCGGCCATGCGGGGTGCGGGATTGCCGGGCCAGGGCTCGGCAGCGCAGCCCTTGGTGGTGATGGCACCCAGCTGGGAGACATCGAAGAAGTTCTGGAACTGCCAACCGTAGCCAAAGGTACCGGCTGCGGTGTTGATGGGGTTCTGCATCTTGACGCCGCCAAAATCGACGGCCATGTTCACGGTACCCACTAGAAGACCACCACCTTGGAAGCATCAAACACGGGGCCGCACATGCAGGCGCCCTTCATACCGTCGACCGTCTCGACATTGCAGGTGTTGCAGGCACCAAAGCCGCAGCTCATCATGCGCTCGAGCGACACCTCGCAGTACGCGCCGGCCTCGGCGGCAGCCTCGGCAACCTTCTTCATCATGACGGCGGGGCCACAGCTGGCGACGTAGTCGTAACCGCCCTCGCCGAGCAGCTCGGCGGCAGGATCGGTGCAGAAGCCGTGCGTGCCCAACGAGCCGTCGTCGGTGCACACGTTGACCGTGGCTCCCAGCGCGCGGAACTCGTCGACGCCCACGGCCTTGGACGCGGTGCCAAAGCCCAGGCATACGTCAACGTCCACGCCCTGCTCGGCAAGCATGCCGGCCAGGCAGAGCACGGGCGGAACGCCAATGCCGCCGGCGACGAGCAACGCCTTCCTGGTGCCCTCGGGCACGAGCCAGCCGCGGCCGCCAGGGCCCAGCAAGTTAGAGGTGGAGCCAGGGGCCATCTGTGACAGACGACGGGTATCATCGCCCACGACTGCGTACCACAGCTCGACGGTGCCGGCCTCGGCGTCGGCGCGATAGAAGCTCAGGGGCACGCGAAGCAGCGAGGAAGCATCGCCCGGCACGGCGATATTCACGAACTGACCGGGCTTGAGCGCACTTGCAAGCTTGGGGGCCGAGATAACGAGCGAGAAGATGCCGTCGGCGATCTCCTGGTTCGAGACGACCTCGAAGTCGTGCATGCGTGCAGTGGAAGGTGTGGGCATAGACGCTCCAATCCCCCATGCAATTGCATGGTTCAGGCGAACAGAAAGCGCGGCACCGCAAGGGCGCCGCGCACAAAAGCGATAAGGTTATGCTAGCAGATGCAGCCGTCGGCAAGCGTCTGCTTACCGCCGACAAACACATCGGTGGCACGACCGGTGAGCGTGCGGCCGGCAAAACCGGAGTTCTCGGCGCGCGACTCGTAGCCGTCCTCGCCGACCGTCCAGGTAGCGGACGCGTCGAACACGGTCAGGTCGGCAACGGAGCCCGCCTTGACCTGAACCTGGTCCAGACCCAAAATCTCACGCGGCTTGATGGCCATGAGCTCGACCATGCGGCCCATGCTCATCTTGCCCGTGTTGACCAGCTCGGTGAGCACAAGCGACAGCGAGGTCTCGAGGCCAATCATGCCGAAGGGCGCAAGCTCAAACTCGCGTGCCTTCTCCCACGGGGTGTGGGGAGCGTGGTCGGTGACGATGACGTCGACGGTGCCGTCGATGACACCCTGACGGATAGCCTCGGCATCCTCATCGGTACGCAGCGGCGGATTGACCTTGAGCGAGGTGTTGTAGGTCTCGTCCAGGTCGTTCTCGGTCAGGAACATGTGGTGCGGGGTGGCCTCGCAGGTAACCTGCACGCCAGCTGCCTTACCGGCACGCACAAGTTCCAGGCCATGGGCGGTGGAGATGTGCTGGATGTGCAGCTTGGCACCGGTCAGCTTGGCGATCTCGATATCGCGGG
>CABUWR010000117.1 GCA_902495265.1 uncultured Collinsella sp.
CAAGCTACCCGTCGAGGTTATCCCCCCCAACAAGCCCGTGCAGCGTGTTGACCACGAGGACCTGGTGTACCGCACCATCCAGGCCAAGTACAACGCCGTTGCCGACGACGTCGAGCGTCGTCACGCCAAGGGACAGCCGGTCCTGGTGGGCACCGTCTCCATCGAAAGCTCCGAGAAGCTGTCGGCCGCCCTTACCAAGCGCGGCATCGCGCACGAGGTCCTCAACGCCAAGCATCACGAGCGCGAGGCTCATATCGTTGCCCAGGCCGGACGCTACGGCGCCGTGACCATTGCCACCAACATGGCCGGTCGTGGCACCGACATCCTGCTGGGCGGCAACCCCGACGAGCTGGTGCGCGAGCGCCTTGAGTACGAGGGCCTGACCATGGAGGACGTGACGCCCGAACAGCTCGAGCAGTTTAACGCCGAGGCCAAGGAGACCTGCAAGGCCGAGCGCGAGCGCGTGCTTGCCGCGGGCGGCCTGACCGTCATCGGCACCGAGCGCCATGAGTCCCGTCGTATCGACAACCAGCTGCGCGGCCGCTCCGGTCGTCAGGGCGATCCGGGCGAGACCCAGTTCTACCTGTCGCTCGAGGACGACCTCATGCGCCTGTTCGGCGGCGACAGGATGGACCGCGTCTCCAAGATGATGGTCACGGCCGACATGGGCGACGACATGCCCATCCAGCACAAGATCATTTCCAAGGCCGTCGAGAGCGCCCAGCACAAGGTCGAGAGCATCAACTTCTCCATGCGTAAGAGCGTCCTTGAGTACGATGACGTCATGAACAAGCAGCGCCAGGTCATCTACGCCGAGCGTAACAAGATTCTGGATGGCAAGGACCTGACCGACCACATCACCGAGGTCATGCACGACACCGTGTACCGCTGCGTGCAGGAGTTCTGCACCAAGGACAGCCACGATGGCGAGCGCGATCTCGAGGGCCTGCGCAAGTGGGTCGTGGAGCTGACCGGCCATATCGATACGCCCAAGTTCCCTGACGAGGATTACGAGGCCCTGGCTGCCGATGTCCTGGCCTACGTTGAGAAGTGCTACAACATGAAGGCCGAGCGCCTGGGTGAGGACCTCATGCGCGAGCTCAACACCCAGGTCATGCTGCGCGTCATCGATACCCGCTGGATGAACTACCTGCAGGAGATGGACTATCTTAAGACCGGCATCGGACTGCGCGGCTTTGGTCAGCGCGACCCGCTGGTCGAGTACAAGACCGAGGCTTATGGCGCGTTCCAGATGCTCGTCGACACCATGTACGAGGATTACCTGCGCACCGTCCTGCGCATCGAGATCAAGGCCGCCCCGCAGGCCGTGGGGCACAAGGAGGACCCCGCGCTCGAGGGTGCGCGCTTCTCCGGCCCCGCCGACGTCGATGGCGACAACGGCAGCTCGGTGCTGCGCAAGCAGGCACAGGTTCAGGCTCGTACGGCCGTCCAGGGAGGCCCGGCTGCTGTCAACAACGGCGGCAAGGTGACCACCTACCGCAAGTCCGAGAGCGATGACCCTTATGTCAACGTGGGCCGCAACGACCTTTGCCCCTGCGGCAGCGGCAAGAAGTTCAAGTACTGCCACGGCAGGAATCGTTAATGGCCGAGGCTTTAGAGGTAACGCCCGCCGAGCTGGACGCGTTTGCGGACCGGCTCGGCGAGGTCGAGTCGTATCTTCATTTGGACGAGAAGCGCACGCGCGTGACTGAGCTCGAGGCCAAAAGCGTGGCCCCCGGCTTTTGGGATGACGCCGACGCCGCTCGCGCCACCATGGAGGAGATCGCACGCGCCAAGGAAGATATCGCTGCCGTGGATACCGCGCGCGGCGAGCTATCTGACGCCCGCGCGGCGCTGGAGCTTGCCGAGGAGATGGGCGACGACCCTGATGCCGCCGCATTGCGCGAGGAGGCTGCCACGACGGCAGAACGCCTGGCCCGCGCCATCGACGAGCTCGAGCTTTCGAGCTGGTTTACCGGTGAGTTCGATCACGGCGACGCGATTGTGACCATCAAGCCCGGACAGGGCGGCCTGGAGGCACAGGACTGGACCTTCATGCTCTTTAAGATGTACATGAAGTACTGCCAGCGTCGCGGCTGGAAGGTCACGATTAACGACTGCCCCGCTGCCGAGGTCATCGGCATTGATCGCGCGACCTTTACCGTCGAGGGCAAGGACGCGTTTGGCATGCTGCGCGCCGAGGCCGGCGTCCACCGTCTGGTGCGCATTAGCCCCACCGACGACAAGAAGCGCCGCCAGACCACGTTTGCCGGCGTCGAGGTCATCCCCGTGCTGCCTGACGATATCGACATCGAGATCAATCCCGACGATATCCGCGTGGACGTGTATCACGCGAGCGGCCCGGGCGGCCAGGGCGTCAACACCACCGACTCCGCCGTGCGCGTCACGCATATCCCCACAGGTATTGTGGTCACCTGCCAAAACGAGCGCAGCCAGATTCAAAACAAGGCCGCGTGCATGCAGATTCTCAAGGCCCGTCTGTACGAGATCGAGCTCGAGAAGCGCGCCGAGGCGCTCGACGAGATTCGTGGACCCAAGACCACGATCGGGTTTGGCAACCAGATTCGCAGCTACGTGCTCTACCCGTACCAGATGGTCAAGGACCTGCGTACGGGCGTGGAGACCAGCAACGTCGAGGCCGTTCTCGACGATGGCGATCTGGATCCGTTTGTGATCGGCTACCATCGCTGGGCAACCGGCAACGCCGATGCGGAGGGCTCGGACGCCTAGGCACATGGTTGGCTCCGGGTCGATGCAAACACTTCGCAGGGGTGGTATTTGCTCGGTGAATCGGTAGAATCGAATACAGCAAGAAGTTCAAAGCGCACTCGTTTGGGTGCGCTTTTTTGAGGGAGGCAGCATGGCATATCGTCTGGACATCAAGCGCATTCTTTCGCTGAACTTCTTTCACGATCTGCCCAAGATTATGCTGGGCTGCGCTCTGGCCGCTATCGCGACGGACCTGTTTTTGATCCCCAACGGTCTTGCTGCCGGCGGCGTTACGGGTCTCGCCACGATTATCCAGGCGGTCGGCGCCTCGCATGGCATCTCGCTGCCTGTCGGTATCCAGACCATCGTGATGAATGCCTTGCTGCTGCTGGTCGTTATGCGCGAGGGTGGCATGTTCTACGTGGTGCAGACCGCGACGGGCTTTGTGCTACTGGGTTTTTTCACCGACCTGTTCGCTCCGTTTGTGGCGCCGCTGGCGCATTCCGATCTGATGCTGCCCGCTATGTGGGGCGGCATTATCACGGGTATCGGCTATGGCATGGTGCTGCGCGCCGGCGCCAACACTGGCGGCTCTGACACCATCGGTCAGATTATCTCGCGCAACACATCGCTGCCGGTTGGCTCGACCGTCATGGCGATCGATGTTGCCGTGTGCGCTCTCTCGGCCCCGGTCTTTTCGGTCGAAAACGCGCTGTATGCGGGCCTTTCGATGGTCATTAGCGGCTACGTGATTGATGCCGTGGTCGACGGCGGCAACAGGCGCCGTATGGTGCTCATCATCTCGGACAAGTTTCCCGATATCGCGGCCGACATCATGTATGGTCTGGGCCGCGGCTGCACCAAGTTTAGGGCGACCGGCATGTACTCGGGTGCCGAGAAGCCGGTGATCATGGTAATCGTGAGCCGTCGCGAGCTCAACACGCTCAAGACGATCGTGCGCGAGCGCGATCCTCACGCCATTGTGACGGTCGCCGATGTCACGGAAACCTTCGGTGAGGGCTTCAAGGACATTAACGCGTAGGGTCGACTGCGTTCCATCCAAAAGACGTTCACATTGATAAACCGTTTCATCAGCGGTTCTGCCTGCTCAATTGTTCAAATAATGATAAATACTCTGGTAAAGCTTCCAGTTTCCAGCATAATGAATGGCGTACGTGCATCGCGGCTGGGTTGGGACGACCTTCTGTGCCGTGCGCATCTTGTCTAAAGAGGATGAAAGGAAGGCACAATGAGCGACGAAGAGCTCAAAAAGGTTGCCAACGAGGTAAGGAAGGGCATCGTCACCGGCGTGCACGCTGCCAAGTCCGGCCATCCGGGCGGTTCGCTCGGCGCTGCCGACATCATGACCTATCTGTACTTTGAGGAAATGAACGTCGACCCGGCCGATCCCCGCAAGGCCGACCGCGATCGCTTTGTGCTCTCCAAGGGCCACTGTGCTCCGGGTCTGTACGCCGTGCTCGCCGAGCGCGGGTTCTTCCCCAAGGAGGACCTCGAGACGCTGCGTCACATCGGCAGCCACCTGCAGGGTCATCCCAACATGAACGACACCCCGGGCGTCGATATGTCCACCGGCTCGCTGGGCCAGGGCATCTCCGCCGCCGTGGGCATGGCGGTTGCCGCCAAGCACTGGGGTGATACTTACCGCACGTACGCCCTGCTGGGCGATGGCGAGAGCGAGGAGGGCCAGGTCTGGGAGGCCGCCATGTTTGCCGGCAACCAGCAGCTCGATAACCTCTGCGTGATCGTCGACCACAACGGCCTGCAGATCGACGGTCCCGTCGAGGAGGTCAACGACCCCATGCCGCTCGACGACAAGTTCCGTGCCTTTAAGTTCCACGTGGTGGAGCTCGCCGACGGCAACGACTTCGACCAGATCCGCGCCGCCTTTGCCGAGGCTCGCGCTACCAAGGGCCAGCCGACCGCCATTATCGCCGAGACCATGAAGGGCAAGGGCGTTTCCTTTATGGAGAATCAGGTGGGTTGGCACGGCAAGGCCCCCAACGATGAACAGTTTGAGCAGGCCATGGCAGAGCTCACGGCCGCCGGAGAGGAGCTCTAGGATGGCAGACGTCAAGAAAATCGCCACGCGTGTAAGCTACGGCGA
>CABUWR010000118.1 GCA_902495265.1 uncultured Collinsella sp.
CCCCCGCCGACTTACCGCATACCGGAATACCGTCGAGCGTATGGCACGTGACATTAGTGTGGTGATCGGTAATCTCGACGACCGCGGCATGGCCCCCGGCCGTTGCGGTCACCTTGATGTAGAGGTTGGGCACACCCTCGACAAGCGACACATCGCAGTAACCGGCATCGGCGAGAAGCTCGGACACGCGAGCACGGTCTTCGTCGTTAACGCTCTCGAGCACCTCGAGCGCGCTCTTGGCGTCACCGCCCACGGCACCCAGCACGGCCGCCGCTTCAATACCGTGCATACCGCCCGAGTTGGGCACGGTCACGCTCTTGACGTTCTTGATGATGTTGCCCGAGCAGGCAACGTCCATATGATCGGGTTCGCAACCGAGCGTCTGGCTCGCCAGCGCCGCGGCATAGGCAACGGCAATGGGCTCGGTGCAGCCGAGCGCACAGACAAGCTCGCGGTTCAAAACATCGCAAAACGCGGTATCACGAAGGGAATCGGCAGGCATAGGTATCTCCTACTTGTATAAAGGGCTGGGCTCTCGATAATAGTTAGCTCTTTTATTTGATAACAATGCATCAAAAACCGCAACCCAAGTTCCGGCGGACGGCGTTCAAGCGCAAACTGACAGCATTAATACATGAAAAACTAGTCTTGTTGCATGCTAAAAACTAGTCTTGTTGCATGCTAAAAACTAGTCTTGTTGCATGCTAAAGCGTTTGACCAAAAAACACCCGAGCGTTTACACAAAAGTCGCGCTATCATGCAGTCGAACGCGGTAAAACCTTTAGCAATTCCGCCGCACGGACCAGAGAGGAACCACTCATGAAGATTGGTATCGGTAACGACCACGCCGCCGTCGAGCTCAAGAACATCATCTCCGAGCACCTGAAGGAGCGCGGCTGCGAGGTCGTGAACTTTGGCACCGACACCTCCGAGAGCTTCGATTACCCCATCGCCGGCTACAAGGTGGGTAAGGCCGTGGCCAACGGTGACGTCGACCTGGGTATCCTGATCTGCGGTACCGGCGTCGGCATCAGCCTGGCCGCCAACAAGGTCGAAGGTGTTCGCGCCGTCGTATGCTCCGAGCCCTTCAGCGCCAAGCTCTCCCGCATGCACAACAACACCAACGTGCTCGCCTTTGGCGCCCGCGTCGTGGGCTCCGAGCTCGCCAAGATGATTGTCGACGAGTGGCTCGACGCCGAGTTTGAGGGCGGTCGTCACGAGCGTCGCGTTAACCTCCTCAACGAGATCGACCACACGCGCGGCCTCAAGGTCGTCGACGAGGCCTAAACTACTCAGTGCCACAAGCTAACAGCAGGGGCCCGCTCGGAGCTCATGTCCGAGCGGGCCCCTTCATAGATTTTGGAATAAAAAGGGCGCCGCGGATGGAATTCCGCAGCGCCCAAGCCACACGCTAACAGCTTTAAGGAGTCAAAGCTGGTTTAGCCAAAAAAGCGCTTGATCTCGATCTCGGCGTTCTCCAGGCAGTCGGAGCCGTGAATCACGTTGGCATTGACATCGACAGCAAAGTCGCCGCGAATGGTGCCGGGGGCAGCATCAAGCGGGTTAGTAGCGCCCATAAGGGTGCGCATCTTGGAGACAGCGGAGAGACCGGAAACGACCATCTTGACGACCGGACCGCTCGTCATAAAGTCGCAGAGACTGCCAAAGAAGGGCTTGTCGGCCAGATGGGCGTAGTGCTCCTCGACGGTAGCGCGCTCGAGCGTGGTCATCTCCATGCGCTCGATGACAAGGCCGCTGCGCTCAATGCGAGCAACGATCTCGCCGATCTTGCGGTCGCGCACGGCGTCGGGCTTAATCATGATGAAAGTCTTCTCGATAGCCATAAGGTAGCCTTTCAAGTAGGTTCGCGCGTGCCCAAGTCCCATTCCGGCACCCGCCTGGACTGCATCGTAACAGAGTTTTAGCTGCAGTTAAACAAAAAGCTGTTTATTGAAACGCTGCAATTTATTAAAACGCTCCATATGTGTCACTTCTGTTTCGAAGCCCGATTAGAGTACCATCCGACCGCCCATCAACCGCATCGAACCGAGCGAACGGTCGGTTGTCGCCCGTGAACGCACCCCCTTCACAACCTGCCCAAAGGTCCTACAGAAGTTCTCGACAGACCCCTCCCTTCTCTATAACAAAACGGGCGCCCACCGTAGCGGGCACCCGTAAAGGCAAGATATGATGAACACACCAGACAGACGCATCCAATAAGTTAATTAGCCCCGTGACCCATCTCGACAACCTTGGTCAGCGATCCAAACATGCCTTCGTCGGCCACGAGCTGCGCCTCGGCACGCTGCAGCTGAACGGCAACGGCGGCAGGGGCGGTACCGCCCTCGGTCGTGCGCGCGGCGACAATCGACGGGATGTCGAGCGCCTCGGTAATGTCGCGCTCAAAGAGCGGGCTAGCCTCCTGGAACACCTCAAACGGCAGGTCCTCAAGATTGCAGCCGCGCTTCTCGCACATCAGGACCAGATGGCCCACCACGGCATGTGCCTCGCGGAACGGCAGGCCACGCTTGGCCAGGTAATCAGCAACATCGGTAGCGGCAAGGTGCCCCACGCCGCACTCGCGCGCCATGGCATCCTCGTTGACGGTCCAAGTCGAAATCATACCAGCCATAACGGACAGGCACTGCATGAGCGTGTGAGCGGTATCGAGCGCGCCCTCCTTGTCCTCCTGCAAGTCCTTGTTATAAGCAAGCGGCAGACCCTTCATGGTCACGAGCAGCTGCACCAGGTTGCCATAGACTCGGCCACTCTTGCCGCGGATAAGCTCGGCAAAGTCGGGGTTCTTCTTCTGCGGCATGATAGACGAGCCAGTGGAGTAGGAGTCTGAAAGCGTGATAAAGCCAAATTCGGAGCTCGACCACAGCACGATCTCCTCGGAAAGACGCGACAGGTGCATCGCCATGACGGAGCCGGCGTAATGCAGATCGAGCAGGAAATCACGGTCGGAAACCGCATCGAGCGAGTTGGGAATCACGCCCGCAAAGCCAAGTTCAGCAGCCGTCATCTGGCGATCGAGCGGATAGCTCGTACCGGCAAGCGCGGCAGCACCCAGCGGGCAGTTGTCGGCAGCATCAAAGGCGGCCTTCAAACGTGTAAAGTCGCGCGCGAACATCCAGGAATACGCCAGCAGATGATGCGAGAGCAGCACGGGCTGAGCGTGCTGCATATGCGTGTAACCCGGCAGAATCACCTTGTCGTACTTCTTAGCCGCATCCACCAGCACATGGCGCAGCTCAAGATTGGCCTCCATGAGCTCCTTGGCCAGCGCCTTGACGCCCAGGCGTGTATCGGTCGCCACCTGGTCGTTGCGCGAACGCCCAGTATGCAAGCGCTTACCGGCCTCTCCGATGCGGCGCGTCAGCTCGCTCTCGATGGACATATGAATGTCCTCGTCGTTGATATCGAAGGTGAAGTTGCCGGCATCGATATCCTGTTCGATTCCGGTCAGGCCCTCGGCAATCGCCTGCTCGTCCTCGGCACTGATGATGCCTTGGGCGGCCAGCATCTTGGCATGTGCCTTAGAGCCGGCGATATCCTGCTTATAGAGATGTTTGTCGACCGGCAGCGACGCGCCAAACTCCTGCGTGACCTCGGCCACGCCCGCCTCAAAACGACCGCCCCAAAGAGTCATGGGATCGTCCCCTTTCATCAAATACCAAACGAAGCGCCCAAAGCAATACGCCATGTCGCTAAAGCGATTTACCAACCGCTAGTTTTGCACATTCCCCACCGTGTGCGGAGCCATGTAGCTAATTTGCAAAGAAGTGACGCACCATGCACTTGGCACCCAACGTCTCCCTCCGGATATTGCCCTGCGAACCGTCAATCCAAGCCTTCAGGCTCATAGGGACGTCCTCGACCTTTGCAGCATCGAGCTCGGGCGCGAGGGCAAGTAAAGCATGCGCGATGACATTGAACATATTGGATACTCCTCATATATATAGGCGCAAGGCCGACAAATTGATAGAAAGAGCCCCGCCGGACAACCCCGGCGGGGCTCGGACTCAGCCGCAGACGCGGCATCATATATGCGGGCGGAACGTAGGGGCCACCGATGTTAAGAAGTGTCAGCAAGCATAACGAAAGGTAGGGACCCCGTGCGCCCGTTTTGTATCACGCGGATGGGCCGCGCGGATACCAAGGGAAGGAAAAGCCTTAGGCCTGGGCGGCGGCAGAGCTGGGACCCTGGACCTTTGCCCACGTCTTGAGCGACAGCGTATCGATCTCGATAAAGCCGGCGCTGGCCTTCTCGTCAAACGTGGTGTCGCGGTCGTAGGTAGCCAGGCCGTAGTCGTAGAGGCTGAAGGGACTCTTGCGGCCGACGACATGGCAGTTGCCCTTAAAGAACTTCAGGCGGACGGTGCCGGTCACGAACTTCTGGGTGTCGGCCATAAAGGCGTCGAGCGCGTTCTTGAGCGGGCTATACCACTGGCCGTTGTACACGGCGGTGGCCCAATCCTGCTCGAGCTTGATCTTGGTCTTGAGCAGGTCGCCCTCGACGCAGATGTCCTCGAGCGCCTTGTGAGCGGTGATGAGCGTCAGGGCGCCGGGGACCTCGTAGCACTCGCGGCTCTTAAGGCCCACCAGACGATCCTCGACCAGGTCGAGACGGCCAAAGCCGTTGTCGCCGGAGATCTTGTTGAGCGCGATGACGATCTCGGAGAGCTTCATCTTCTTGCCGTCGACGGCGACGGGCTTGCCGGCCTCAAACTCGATCTCGGTGTAGGTCGGGGTGTCGGGCGTGTCCTCGGGATTCTTGGTCATAACCCAGGCGTCGTCGAGCGGCTCGTTCCAGGGATCCTCCAGGTGGCCGCACTCAA
>CABUWR010000119.1 GCA_902495265.1 uncultured Collinsella sp.
CGCAAGTTCTGCCACGGCGAGACCGTACGGCGATGCCTTGCGTGCACCGATGATGGAGAGCGCGGGCGTCGAAAGCACCTCGGGGTTGCCGCGCACATAGAGCGTCTGGGGTACATCAGAAAGCTCCAATACGGTCTCGGGATACAACGCATCACCTGGATGCAGCTCGAAGGTCCCCTCGGCCATCATTGGTCCCTCCTTCCCTGATACATCGCCGCCTCGAGCACGTGATCCTGCGTCACCCGTTCGCTTTCGGCAACATCGGCGATCGTGCGCGCGATGCGTACCAGGCGCACGATGCCGCGACCCGTCAGATGCGTGCGCTTCGACAGGCCGAGCACGCATTTCTCGGCAGCCCCATCAAGCCCAAAGGTCGAAACGACGCCGTCAATGGACCGCGACTCATCTTCCTCGGCCTCGGTGTCCGCATCGTCCATACGGGATTCACGCCAGGCGCGAAAGGCGCGCCCACGCACGACGTAATCGCGCAGCTCGGCCGATGACATACCCTCCGCGCCCTCAATGATCACCTGGGGATCGGGGCGGGTCACGTCGATCATCATGTCGATACGATCGGCCAAAGGGCCGCGCAGCTTGCCCCGATAGCGCTCGACCATCGACGCGGAACAGCGACACGGCACTTCGCGATCGCCCAAAAACCCGCAGGGGCAGGGATTGCTCGCAGCTAGCAGCTGAAAGCGCGACGGGAACGTAAAGGCCCCGTCAACGCGCACGATCCTGACGTAGCCGCGTTCGATGGGCTGACGCAGCGTCTGAAGCACGCCGGTGGGAAACTCGGCAAGCTCGTCCAAAAAGAGCACTCCGCCATGAGCCAGGCTAATTTCGCCCGGATGCACCGGACGTCCGCCGCCGATGAGTCCCGCGGTCGATATGCTGTGATGTGGGCTGCGGAAGGGACGATGCCCCGCAAGCAGGCCATCGATGCTCTCGCCCAAGACCGAATGGATGCACAGCGCCTCTTGTTGATCCTCGAGAGAAAGCTCGGGCAAGATACCCGTCATGCGCCGCGCAAGCATGGTCTTGCCCGAACCGGGCGAGCCGATCATGAGCAGGCCGAGCTCACCGGCGGCCGCAAGCGCCATGCCACGTTTGGCGACCTCCTGCCCCAGCACGTCGGCATAATCGAGCTCGGGCTCAAAGGTTGCCTCGAGCACTTCAGAATCCAGGTAATGCCGTGCGGCATCCCCCATGCCATGGGCAAGCTGAGATAGGTGGTCGATAAACCCGCAGTCAACGCCCGCAAGCGGGTCATGCTGATCGGACCTACCGGCGATAAACGAAAGTCCCATATCGCGCGCCAACAGCTGAAACGCCACCTCGCCCTTGACGGGCAACACCGTGCCGTCCAGACCAAGCTCACCTGCAATAAGGCAGCGATCGAGGTTGTCACGGGGAATCTGCCCATCGGCCGCCAGAACCGCGATGGCAATCGGCAGGTCAAAACCGCTGCCAGTTTTACGGATATCGCCAGGTGCCAGGTTGACGGTAATGCCAGACCGAGGGATCTCGAAGCCGGCCGAGCGCATGGCGCACCGGATACGCCCGCGCGACTCCATCACCTCCATACTCGGAATGCCGAGCATCTGGATGCCCGGAACGCCACCGGCAAGCGAGACCTCGACGGTGACGGGAATTGCCTCGACGCCGCGGATGCAGGCCGCGTGTACGGCAAACGTCTCGAACGCCATCACGACACCTGCCAATCGAACGCATTGTACTGATGCTCGATCTCGGCGATATGCCCGCCGCGGATGGTGACGCCCACGGCATCGAAGCGAATCGACCTGAGCGGATAGTGCTCCATGAGATAGCAACTTGCGATACGGCGATACCGACGCTGCTTTTGGGCGTCCACGGCTTCCTCGGGAAAGACCCGCGTGCTGCAATCCAGAGCGACGCGTCTCGTCTTGACCTCGGCCATCACCACGACATCGTCGAGCTCATCGAGCAGCACCAGATCGGCTTCGCCCTCAATGCAACGATAGCCCTGCTCCAACAAGGTGTATCCACGCTCGTTAAAGTAATCGATGGTGATCAGCTCGCCCAGCATGCCGAGCTCGCGGGGACTGAGCCCCTTGATAAACTCGGGCGTCATCGCCCCGCAGTCGAGCTCGCCGGCTTCCCAGCGCTCCTTGAGTTGCTGCGTCTTGCTCTTTTTGCTTGCGGCACACATGGGGTCTCCTTTCCCGCACACTGCATTGCCCCGATGATGAGGACACCTTTCATGCGGGTAAGTACCGGAAGCAAACCAAAAGCTGACCAAATGCCGTCAAAAAACGGGCCGTACGCAACAATGGTGTTGCATACGGCCCGCTACCAGCAGGTTTATAAAACGCCAGAGGCCCCTGTCTCCACAATTGACCTAAAAAAGGCGCTCAGTCTGCAGAAAGTTTCCGCAAAAGCTCACACGATGCAGCGGACAAAGTCCATGTTTGCGAATCGCCTCGATGTGCTCGGGGCTTGCATAGCCCTTCGACTCGGCCAAATGATACTCGGGGTACTCGGCGTCGTACTCGACCATCATCTCGTCACGCGTGACCTTGGCCATGATGGACGCCGCGGCGATACAGGCGATTTTGGCATCGCCCTTCACCACGTCGCGTTCGTTGGGAACGGCGCCCAAGGGGTTACCGTCCATAAGCACGCAGTCGGGCTCGAGCCCCGTATCGGCCACGGCGCCCGCGACGGCAGCGCGGATGGCGCGGGCCATGCCCATATCATCGATATCCGCAGGCGCGATATGGCAAAAACCAATCGCCGTCGCGACCTCGGCAATCTTCACCGAGAGCAGCTCGCGGCGCGCCGGCGTGAGCTTTTTGGAATCGTTGATGCCCCAGACGCGCGGCTCCATGGGAAGGCACACGGCGCACACCGTCAAAGGACCGGCCACCGAGCCGCGACCCACCTCGTCGACGCCCACGACCACGCCATCCCCACCGAGCTCGTGCATCAGCTCGTACATGCCGTTGACGCGCTCGCGCTCGGCAAGTTCCTTGGCATGGCGCTTAAGAGCGCGCTCGCAAGCCTTGATCACTTGCTGGCGCGGATCCTCACGATAATGCTCCACGAGGGCGGGGATCTCCTCAAACGTGGCGCTCGCCAGCTCGCCGGCAACCTGCGATGCCGAAACCGAGCTCGTCATGTTGGCCATATCGGGGCCTCCTTGCATGCAAATCAGATAAAAAGAAGGGCCACCCGAAGGTGACCCTTTTGTCCAAACGAGTGGACAGACGCTGCGATCTTCTTAGCGCTTCTCGGGGATGCGAGCAGCCTTGCCCACCTTGTCGCGGAGGTAGTACAGCTTGGCGCGACGGACGCGACCATGACGGACGACCTCGAGCTTGGCGATCTTGGGGCTGTGAAGCGGGAAGGTACGCTCAACACCGACACCGAAGGAAATCTTGCGGACGGTGAAGGTCTCACGGGCACCGGCGCCGGCCATGCGGATGACGTCACCCTGGAAAACCTGGATGCGCTCGCGGTCGCCTTCCTTAATGCGGTAGTGAACCTTGACGTTGTCGGCAACGCGGACCTGCGGGATGTCCTCGCGGATCTGCTGACGCTCGATTGCGCGGATGTAATCCATGTGCAATTCCTTACTCTTCTAGAGGTGCCGTACCACCTTGGCCGGCACGTAGTTGAACAAACGTATTCGAGTATACACGCGCGGGTTTCTGCTGCAAGAACAATTTTTTATGCAGACAAAAAGACAAAACCCGCACATGACAACCGCCCGCCTCACGAATGAGACGGGCGGCATGAAGGGGGCTACGCTAGGCGTCTATACCCAAAACGTTAGGCGGAACGCTTGGCCTCGAGCTTGGCCTGAGCGGCCGCCAGGCGCGCGAGGGGCACGCGATAGGGCGAGCAGGACACGTAGTCCACGTCGGCCGCGTTAAACAGGGCCTTGATGGACTTGGGGTCGCCGCCGTGCTCACCGCACACGCCAAAGTGCATGCCGGGGTTGGTGGCACGACCCTTCTCGACGGCCATGCGCACGAGCTCCAGCACCGCCGAGTCGATAGTCTCGAAGGGGTTGTCCTTCAAGATCTTCTTGTGCATGTACAGCGGAATGAACTTGGCCTCGGCATCGTCGCGGGAGAAGCCGAAGGTCGTCTGGGTGAGATCGTTGGTGCCAAAGCAGAAGAAATCTGCGTGATGGGCGATCTCGTCAGCGACCATGCAGGCGCGCGGCAGCTCGAGCATCGTGCCCACGGGAATGTCGAGCTCGACGCCCTCCTCGGCGGAAACCTCGGCGATCACGCGCTCGATGACCTCGTGAGTCTGAACGTGCTCGGCCGTGATGGAAACGAGCGGGACCATAATCTCGGGACGCGGGTCGACGCCTTCCTTGACGAGGCGAGCGGCAGCCGTTGCCACGGCACGGACCTGCATGAGCGGCAGGTCACCGAAGACGACGGACAGACGCACGCCGCGCAGGCCGAGCATCGGGTTGGACTCGGCCATGCCGTCGATGCGACGCAGGCGGGCACGCAGGGCGGCGAGCTCTTCCTCGCTGGCGCCGGCGGCCTCCTTCTTGGTGATGGCGACCTCGAGCTCGCGAGGATTATCCAGGAACTCATGAAGCGGCGGATCGAGCAGGCGAACGACCACCTCGCGACCGGACATGGTCTTGAACATCGCCAAGAAGTCCTCAGTCTGAACCTTGAGCAGATCGGCCAGGGCCTGCTGCTTCACCGCCTCGTCGTCGGACAGGATGAAGCTCTGGATAATGTTCTTGCGATCGCCCAGGAACATGTGCTCGGTACGGC
>CABUWR010000120.1 GCA_902495265.1 uncultured Collinsella sp.
CGTCTTGTCGAGGTCACCCGTGCCAGCGTGGAGGCGGGCCTGGCGGCCGTCAAGCCATGGCTGCCGCTGTCCGTTATGGCCGAGGCCGTACAAAAGACGGTCGAGGACGCCGGCTTTAGCGTGGTGCGCGAGTACGGCGGGCACGGCATTGGCAAAGAGTTCCACGAGGACCCATTTGTGGGCTTTACCACCGAGGCGCCCGATGTGGACACCATCATGGCTCCGGGCATGGTCTTTACCATCGAGCCCATGGTCAACGCCGGAGCGCCCGACATCAAGATTAGCAAGGGTGACGGTTGGTGCGTGCGCACCAAGGACGGCAGCGACTCGGCCCAGTGCGAGGTACAGCTCGTGGTGACCGAGGACGGTTACGAGCTGCTGAGCTGGTAGCCGTGGATGCGCCGGATGCTGACGGGCACGCTCGTCTTGCATCCGGCGTTTTTATTTGAACGTTTTACCTGATAAAACCTGCCAAAATAAACCTGTCCCTTTTTGGCAGGCCAAGCGGAGAGGACTGCTTGTGAACATCCTGGTTTTGCTGCCCGTCAATGACCGCCATCGCGCAATTCTTGAGTCGAGCGCTCCGGGCGATGACTTTATCTACACGAGCTCCGACGCCGCCACGCGCGAGCAGGTCGCCGACGCCGACGTGATCTTGGGCAACATAGACCCCGCCCTGCTTACCGCGTGCGAGCACCTCCAGCTGCTGCAACTGCAGACCGCGGGCTATGACGATTACCTGGCCGCCGGCACCGTGCCAGCCGACGCCAAGCTTTCCTGCTCGGTGGGCGCCTACGGCCAAGCCGTGAGCGAGCACATGTTTGCCATGGTCCTTTCCATGATGAAGCGCCTGCCCGGCTATCACGACTTGCAGCGCGAGCATCGCTGGGAGGATTTGGGGTCGGTCACCTCGCTCAAAAACGCCAATGTGCTGGTGCTGGGCGCAGGCGATATCGGCGGCCACTTTGCCACGCTCTGCCGCAGCATGGGCGCGCACGTCCGCGGCATCAAGCGCCATCCGCTCGTCTACCCCATTGTATTTGAGGACATGGACGGCATGGATGCCCTGCCCGAGCGCCTGGCCGAGGCGGACGTTGTCGCATCCTTTATGCCCAGCACGCCCGAGACCCGCAGCCTGGCGAACGCCGAGTTCTTCGCCGCGATGAAACCGGGCGCCTTCTTTGCCAACGGCGGCCGCGGTGACCTCGTGGTTGCCGACGACCTGGTCGCCGCCCTGGAGTCGGGACATCTCGCCGGCGCCGCAGTCGACGTCACCGATCCCGAGCCGTTGCCTGCGACAAGTCCCCTGTGGGATGCGCCCAGCATGCTCATCACACCGCACGTCTCCGGCTGGTTCCACCTAGCCGCCACGCTCAATAACGTGGTCGACATCGCCGCGGAGAACCTGCGTCACCTGCAGGCCGGCGAGACCCTACGCTGCTGGATCGAACATTAGATTGTTCCGGCGTTTTACCAAACGCCGGAACCTCTCGACGCTGCGAGCCCGCCGTTTGGCCAATCTGCCGTTCAATTTCAAAGGCGCGACCAGAAGGTCAGCGCCTTTTCATTTCACGGCACCTTGGCTCAAACGGCGGGCTCTCGCTGACTTTTGTTCAACCTATAGGGACTGGCTGGCGCGGCCCTGCCTGGGGACATTCGCTGACGTTTGCTCAACCTGTGGGGTCTTCAAATTGTTAGAGCGTTGCTAAGTAATTCTTTGCGTCTTCTACGCTCATTGCGGCGACTGGTGCGTGTGAGCAGAGCTTGACATCGTTGGTGACCAGAAGGTCTGTCTTTGCGCGCATCGCTGCCGCGATGATTAAATCGTCTTCGTAATCGCTATGGAGCTCACGCTGCTTACTCGCCATCCATATGTCGCTCAGGTCGCAGGGCACGGGCGTAGCAAGTTGCGACAACACATCAAGACAATCCCATGCGAGTGATGTCGCCGCCGAAGCGGCATCTTGAGACAGCGAACCGTGCTCTCGCCGATACCACGCCTTATGTTCACTCGAAATCAAATAGAACAGGTCTTTGGACGATGTCGCCGCATACATCAGCTCAGCCTGAGCCGTACACGCATCACGCAAAAACTCAATTGCCGCCGAACGACCGCGTCGTGAAGGGATGAAATAATCAAGCCAGACGTTGGTGTCAACCAAGATGCGCTTAGGATTCTCACTCATAGAGCCAGCTCATCTCCTCGCCATAGCGATCCGCATAGGCATTCCGTTTGAGCTCTTCGTCGTCCGATGGCTGAGCCCTGACCATATCGATTCCCGACTCACGGCAAGCGGCAGCGAACAGCTTCGACCCCTGATCCATGAGCTCGAGCTTACGTTTGGCGGCCTTTTCGCGCTCGCGCTGTTCCGCCCGGGCACGACTGGGCAGCAGGATATCCTCGAGCGCGCCGGGCCGATCAGCCAGAGATGCCGCAAGTTGCCAGAGCGCACGCACCGCTTGGCTCGGCGTCATACCGGCCCTGGAGAGAGCGGCGTCCCCACTCCTTTTAAGATCGGCATCGAGACGCACGTTGATCTGAGCGGCTGTTGTGGTCATGACCCCTCCTTAATACTTCAAAACTATCATAAAACTCTATGGTAGATACGTAAAGCATGTATAGCATTTATAAGCATTAGCCGTACTCTGTACACAAAAAGCCGCCGAGGCACACTGCACCTCGGCGGCCACATATCACAGATCTAGCTCGGTTTCACCCTTTGCATTCGCCCAGATAAAACCTGCCGAAATCAACATCCCTCTTTGGCAGGTTTTAGAGCTCCGCGCTTTCGGCTCCGTTGATATGGAGGTCGCGCTCGTAGAAGGCGGTGAGGGCGCGGATGGCGTACATCACGTCGCGTACGCCGCCGGTCTCGTAGCTTGAGTGCATGGCCAGCTGCGGCAGGCCCACGTCCACGGCATGCATGCTCGCCTGCATATTGGACAGGTTGCCGAGTGTGGAGCCTCCGGCCATATCGCTCTTGTTGGCGAAGGCCTGTGTGGGTACGTCGGCGTCATCACAGATGGCCTGGAACACCGCGCGGCTAAAGGCATCGGTGCAGTAGTGCTGGTTGGCGGCTTCCTTAATGACAATGCCGCCGTTGAGCACAACCTGATTGCGAGCATCGCACTTCTCGGCGTGGTTGGGGTGCACGGCATGCGCATTGTCGCAGCTCACAAGCATCGAGGCGGCAAGTGCGCGATGGTACGACTCGTCGTCAAAGCCCAGCGATCCGTTGATGCGGCGCAGCGCGTCGGCCAAGAACGTCGACATGGCGCCCTGCTTGGTCTCGGAGCCAACCTCCTCGTTATCAAAGCAGCAAAAGACCGAGATGTCATGCGCATTCTCGGCACCCAAAAATGCCTGCAGCGAGGTGTAAGCGCAGGCCAGGTCGTCGAGCTTGGGCGTCGAGATAAACTCGTCGGCCCAGCCCCAAATGCGCGCATCCTGACGATTGACCAGGAACAGATCGCGACCTAGGATCTGCTCGGGTTCAACGTCCAGTTCGTCAGCGATCAGTACGTCAAAATCTCCCTGTTTAAGCTCGCCGGCGCTGATGAGCGGGCACAGGTCGACGGCTCGGTTGGGAGCAAAGCCCTCGTTAACGCCGCGGTTCATGTGGATGGCAAGGCTCGGAATGATAGCGACCTCGCGCTCGGTAGCAAGCAGGCGGCTCTCGATACGGTCGCCCTCGCGTACCAGCACGCGGCCCGCGAGCGCCAGCGGGCGGTCGAACCAGGTATAGTCGATCATGCCGCCGTAGGCCTCGGTGTTCAGGCGCAGCGTCTCGCCCGCGCCGTCGAGTTCGGGCACGGCCTTGACCTTAAACGTCGGCGAATCGCTGTGCGACGCCGTGAGCTGAAAATGATAGTCACCGGCGACGCCGTCCTCGCCCCACGTCGCGGCCAGGTCCTCGCCCACCTTAAAGGCAACAACGCTCGAGGTGTTGCGCTGCGTGTAATAACGCCCGCCCGGTTCGATGTCCCACGCCGCATTCTCGGGCAGGTAGGTAAAGCCCGCCTCATCGAGCTCGGCCATAATGGTCGCCGCCGTATGGAGCATACTGGGGCATGCCTCGATAAAGTCGATAAGGTCGTTGGCGGCCTCGATATCATCGGCCGTCACATGCGCGCGCTTGGGCGTTTCCTGATCCGTCATGCTCTCCCCTTTCGCTGGGTTGATGGTCCCCTCCAGCATACCCCGCCACGCCAGCGCCGCACTCTTCATTCCGTGCTTAATTCCGCGCCACTCACCAAGTTGAGCCATCATGCCCGCGCTCCTTTTGCGACAATTGCGCTAACAGGACGAGAGGAGCCGTCATGAAGCCACGTAACATTGCCATCACCTGCGGTGTCGCGGGAGTCGCCGTCGGCCTTGCCGCTGCCACCGGTATCGTTTATCACAAGCAAATCAAGTCCGCCGCGTCGCTCAAACGCTTGACCGGCTACGCGGATGGCTATGACCTGTACGCAATCGACATCGCCTACGACTACGATCTCGATCGCATCATCGCCGCTGGCGTGCGCGACGACCAGGCCTACATCGATGCCGTGGTGGCGCAGGTGCTGCCCGGTGTGCCGGCACATGTCCAGGCGCCCCAGTTTGCCTGCAGCGCTTTTGTCGCCGTAGATGCCGAAGGCCGCGTGCGCACCGGTCGCAATTACGACTTTAAGGACGACACCTCGGCGCTGCTGGTGCGCAATCACCCACGCGGCGGCTATGCCTCCATCGGCTTTGCCGCCCTCAATAACCTGGGCGCCAACACTCCGCTTGACTCCGTCA
>CABUWR010000121.1 GCA_902495265.1 uncultured Collinsella sp.
ATCTCAAATCTCATGGCGCCATGCTTATCGATCTGGATGAGCTTGCCAAATCGCTGTATGTGCCAGGCTCCGATATCGTCAATGCCCTCGCGGAAGAATTCGGTTGGGACATTCTGGACGGGGAGGGCGGCATTCGCCGCAATGTCCTCGCCGCTCGAGCTTTCGCCTCTCCTGATACAGTTGCGCGGCTCAATGGCATCGTTCATCCGGTTCTCATCGAACAGCTGTCACTGAGGATTCTCGATCCTGTCTGCTGCACGGTTTCGTCCCCCCGTTATCCCTTTGCGGTTGTCGAGGTTTCTGCTCCGACTGGTTTTGAGGATGCTTTTGGCCTGGCTGATGAAATTCTGGTTATCAGCGCTCCTTTAGCAGTTCGTCGCGAGCGTGCCATCCATCGTGGTATGGAGTCCTCTGATTTTGATGCGCGCTCTGCATGCCAACCTGATGAGGCTTCGCTTTGCAATCTCGCTACGACGGTAATCGATAATGCGGCAGGCGATAACTCGCTCTTTGAACAACTGGACGCATGGCTTGCACGCCATGGCTTCGGGGATGTAGTGGATAAGGATGAGGCCGATGCCTAAGACACGTTTCTTTACGTGGTATCGCGTGGCGCCACTTGCCGTTATGCTCGTCTTCGGCCTTATTTCGCTCGTCTACTCGTATGCTCCTGCCGCCTTCTTTAAGCCTTTGTATCCGATTGACTACGAGGCGTACGTAAAGCAATCGAGCATTTCGCACAATCTCGATCCGTATCTGGTGTGTGCTGTCATAAAGTCGGAATCGAATTGGGATCCCGAGGCTGAGTCGAATCAAGGCGCTCGGGGATTGATGCAGCTGATGCCCGAGACTGCCCAGGATATGATTGCCAAGGGTCTTGTCGATGGTAGCGAGTATTCAGCCGACAACCTTAACGATCCCGCTACGAACATCGAGTTTGGCTGTGCGTACCTTTCGTATCTTCTAATGTATTTTAACGGGTCGACTGACAGCGCCATTGCCGCCTATAACGCCGGCATGGGCAATGTCGACGGATGGGCGCAGCAGAGCACGTCGCTTCATAATGCGATCACCTTTCCCGAGACGCAGGCGTATCTGATTCGTGTCAATAATGCCTGGGTTCGCTACAAGACCCTCTATCCCGATCGGTTCGTATAGGACTATGCCTGCCGCCTGCGTATACTGCAGATATATGAGTTAGGAGTATCCATGGCGGAATTTGAAGTTGAGCGTGTTGGAGGAGAGCTCAAACGTTTTGGCGTTGAGGGCTCTGAGGTGCCGTTTAAGGTCGTGTCTCCATACGAGCCCGCTGGTTCCCAGCCTAAGGCCATTGAGTCGCTTGTGCAGGGCGTGAGAGACGGAGATCGCTATCAAGTTTTGTTGGGCGTGACTGGTTCGGGCAAGACCTTCACGATGGCTAAGACTATTGAGGCCCTGGGGAAGCCGACGCTGGTCATGGCTCCCAACAAAACGCTTGCCGCTCAGCTCGCGAGCGAGCTCAAGGAGTTCTTCCCTGACAACGCCGTGGTCTATTTTGTGTCGTACTACGATTACTATCAGCCCGAAGCGTATGTGCCGCAAAGCGATACGTATATCGAGAAGGATTCCTCGATTAACGAAGAGGTCGAGATGCTGCGACATCAGGCGACCGCATCGCTGCTATCTCGACGCGATGTGATCGTCGTCGCATCGGTCTCGTGTATCTATGGCATTGGCTCTCCCGAGGACTATGCTGGCCTAGCTCCGAACGTCGACAAGAAGGTGCCGCTCGAGCGCGATGACTTTATCCATGCGCTTATCGATATCCAGTACGATCGCAATGACTATGATTTGGCACGTGGCACCTTCCGCGTGCGCGGCGATGTCGTCGACGTGTATCCGCCCTATGCCGAGCATCCGTTGCGGTTTGAGTTCTTTGGCGACGAGGTCGAGCTGATTGCCGAGATCGATGAGGTCACCGGCGAGATGCTGCGTGAGTACGAGGCCATTCCCGTGTGGCCGGCCTCGCACTACGTGACTGAGAAGCCTAAGGTCAAAGCGGCTCTAAAATCAATCAGTGAAGAGTGCGAGAAGCGTGTGGCCGAGCTCAAGGCGACTGATAAGCTGCTCGAGGCACAGCGTCTGCAGCAGCGCACCGATTATGATCTCGAGATGCTCGAGACCATGGGTTTTTGTAACGGTATCGAGAACTACTCGCGTCATCTGGACGGTCGAAAACCGGGCGAGCCGCCGTTTACCCTGATCGATTACTTTCCTAAGGACATGCTCTGCATCATCGATGAGAGCCATGTGACGGTACCGCAGATCCGCGGCATGCACGAAGGTGACCGCTCGCGTAAGGTGACGCTGGTGGAGCATGGTTTTCGTCTGCCTTCGGCACTCGATAACCGCCCGCTTCGTTTCGATGAGTTTGAGGCGAGGATTCCCCAGTTCATCTACGTTTCGGCCACGCCGGGCGACTATGAGCTGCGGGTTAGCCAGAACGACGTTGAGCAGATTATTCGTCCGACCGGCCTGCTCGACCCCAAGATTGATGTGCGTCCGGTTCGTGGGCAGATTGACGATCTTGAGGACGAGATTCGCGAGCGCGTTGCCCGCAAGGAGCGCGTGCTGGTGACCACGCTCACCAAGCGCATGGCCGAGGACCTGACCGACCATCTGCTTGATGCCGGCATTAAGGTCAATTACATGCACTCCGATACAGCGACGATGGACCGTGTCGAGATCCTGCGAACGCTGCGCGAGGGAAAGATTGATGTTCTCGTTGGCATCAACCTGCTCCGCGAGGGTCTAGACCTTCCCGAGGTCTCGCTGGTGGCAATTCTCGACGCCGACAAGGAAGGTTTCTTGCGCAATCGCCGTTCGTTGATTCAGACGATTGGCCGTGCGGCCCGTAATGCCGACGGCGAGGTCATCATGTATGCAGACGTTGTGACCGATTCGATGAAAGAAGCCATCGAGGAGACGCAGCGCCGTCGCGAGATTCAGATGGCATATAACGAAGAGCATGGCATTGTGCCCAAGACGGTCCGCAAGGCCATTAACGACATTTCGAGCTTTATTGCCGAGGCCGAAAAGACTGTGGGCTCCAAGGGGCGCTCGAAGGGCGACTCTCTTGGCCATGGCGCATTCTATACGCCCGATGAGTCGGGCGAGGGCGGCGTGCCGGAAACGGTGGCGCCCGAGCAGACACTTGCGGAGCAGTTGGAAGAACTACCGCATGACGAGCTCGTGCGGATTGTCGAGACCATGGAGGAAGACATGCGTAACGCTTCCGCTGCCATGGACTTTGAGGAGGCGGCGCGTCTGCGCGATGCTGTCGTTCAGATTCGGGCGATGCTTGAGGGCGCATCTGAGGACGAAACGATCGAGCGTTTGCGTTCGCAGGCTCGCAAGGGCTCTACCTTTGCTTCGGGCAGAAAGCGCCAGGGTGCACGATTCAAGAAGTAGCGAACAGGCCCCGAGTTCCCTGTGGAGCTCGGGGCCTGTGCCGTTCGGACGCGGGAGTTCGTGCACTAGAGGTCTGCTATCAGCGCCTCGGCGCAACGGATGCCGTCGGTGGCGGCGCTCATGATGCCGCCGGCATATCCGGCGCCCTCGCCGCAAGGGTAAAGGCCCGGGGTCGACACGGCATGGCACACTCGGTCTCGGGTGACAGTGACCGGTGAGCTCGAACGCGTCTCCACGCCGGTAAGAACGGCATCGGGGCGGTCGTAGCCTCGTAGCTTTTTTCCGAGTAGGGGAAGTCCCAGGCGGAGCGAATCGATGATATGCTGCGGCAGGGCTTCGTCAATTGCCGTCCAGGTCACACCGAGCGGATAGGTGGGCTTTACCTTTCCGGGAGCCTTGCTGGCGCGTCCCGCAAGGAAATCCCCGACGAGCTGTGCCGGCGCGTTCCAGTTGGAGCCACCCAGGCGATAGGCGGCTCGCTCGCAGGCGCGCTGGAGTTCAATGCCTGCGAGCGGGTCATCGTCGGGAAGGTCGTCAGGTGTGACGTTAACGAGTAGGGCGGCATTTGCGTTGCGCCCGTCGCGGGCATTGAGGCTGGCACCGTTGACGCACAGATGGCCCTGCTCGGAAGAAGCCGCGACAACCTGTCCGCCGGGGCACATACAAAACGAGAACACACTGCGGCCGTTGGGGAGATGGGCGACAAGCTTGTAGGGGGCTGCTCCGAGTGCCGGGTGCCCCGCCGAAGGGCCATATTGGGCGCGGTCGATGTCGCGCTGTGGATGCTCGATGCGCACACCCATGGCAAAGGTCTTTTGCGCGAGGGCAACGTTATGTTCTTTGAGAAGCTCGAATACGTCGCGGGCGGAATGACCGCAGGCGAGAATGAGGTGCTTTGTGGCGATTGTTTCGCTTGTGGTTTCTTGCGGCGGTTTGACATCAACGCCGGTGATGGCGCCAGATCCATCGGTTCGAATATTGACGAGCTTTGTTCGATAGCGGACGGTTCCACCGAGCCGCTCGATGCGCTGAGAAATGTTGGTGACGACGGTGGGGAGGATGTCGGAGCCAATGTGCGGCTTGGCGTCCCACAGGATGTCGCGAGGTGAGCCCGCTTCGACGAAGGTCTCAAGAATCAGTCGATGGGCAGGATTCTTGGTTCCCGTGTTGAGCTTGCCGTCCGAGAAGGTCCCTGCGCCGCCCAGGCCAAATTGAATATTGCTTTCGGGGTCGAGGATACGCTCCTTAAGAAAGAGATCAATCGCTTCCGAGCGGCGAAGTGCGGGGTCGCCGCGCTCGATGAGCAGGGGTTTAAGGCCCGCTTCGGCAAGG
>CABUWR010000122.1 GCA_902495265.1 uncultured Collinsella sp.
GAGTCCGAGCCTGCTGCAGAGCCGGAGCCCGAGCCCGAGCCGGCAGAGCCCACGACGGCCGACCTCTATGCCCGTCGTCCCCGCAAGCGCAAAGCCGTCGTCGACCAGCTCGCTCGCGAGCTCGAGGCCGAGGACGACGCCGCTGCCGCCGACGCCCCGAAGGGAGGCGATGAGTAATGCCTATCGGACCTGCGCGAATGCCGCTCTTCGATCACCTGGGAGAGCTTCGTCGCCGCCTGACCATCGTGGTCGTGTCGGTGTTTGCCGCCGCTATCGTGCTGTACTTCGCCACGCCCGTGGTGCTCGACATCCTGGAAGACCCCATCCGCTCCTTTGTGCCGGACGGTAAGTTCTACATCACCACCACGCTCGGCGGCTTTGGCCTGCGTTTCTCGCTGGCCATCAAGATGGCCGTGGTCATGTGCACGCCCATGATCATCTGGCAGATCTTGGCGTTCTTCCTGCCGGCGCTTCGCCCCAACGAGCGCAAGTGGGTCGTGCCCACGGTGCTCGCCTCGACGGTGCTGTTCTTCCTGGGTGCCATCTTTTGCTACTTCATCATCATCCCGGCGGGCTTTGAGTGGCTCATCGGCGAGACCTCGGCCGTCGCTACGGCGCTGCCCGACCTGGAGAACTACGTCAACATGGAGCTGCTCTTTATGATCGGCTTTGGTGTGGCGTTTGAGCTGCCGCTCATCATCTTCTACCTGTCCGTCTTCCATATTGTGTCCTATGCGGCCTTCCGCAGTGCCTGGCGTTACGTATACGTTGGCCTGCTTGCGGGCTCGGCTGTGATTACGCCCGACGGCTCGCCCGTTACGCTGGGCCTCATGTATGGCGCCCTGCTCTCGCTCTACGAGATTTCGCTCGCCATCGCTCGCGTGGTCATTACCGCGCGCGAGGGCAAGGAGGGCTTGTTTGTGAGCCGTCTGGACCTGTTTTCGGACGACGAAGAGGACGACGAGGAGTAAATCGGTATGCACGAGGTTGGCATTGTCAACGGCATACTCGATACAGTGATTCGCGCGGCGCGTGGGGCGGGGGCCTCGCGCGCCGTTTTGGTAACGCTGCGTATCGGGGATATGACCGAGGTCGTGCGCGAGGCGCTCGACTTTGCATGGGAGACGTTTCGCGACGAGGACCCGCTCACGCGCGGCTGCGAGCTTGCCGTGGAGGAAGTCCATCCACAAAGCGAGTGTCTGGACTGCGGCGAGGTCTTTGAGCACGACCGCTTCCATTGCCGCTGTCCCCAGTGCGGCGGCGCCAACGTGCGTCTGTTGCACGGCCGCGAGCTCGACATCGCCAGTATTGAAATCGAAACCCCCGACGATTAGCCCGCTAGCCATCTGGTGATGGGGTATAAAGGGGCCAAAGTAAGGAGTGCCGAGTATGGCCGAGAAAACGATTGATATCGCGTCGCCGATTCTGTCGCGCAATGAGCGTCTGGCAGATCAGCTGCGTCAGCGATTTAAAGAGACAAACACCTATGTGATTAACGTCTTGTCGAGCCCCGGTTCGGGCAAGACCACCACGATTTTGGGCACCAACGAGCGCCTGCGCGACAAGGCGGGCCTGCGTTGCGCCGTCATCGAGGGCGATATCGCCTCGGACGTCGACGCCATTACCATGAAGGAAGCCGGCATGCCCGCCATCCAGATCAACACGGGCGGCCTGTGCCACCTCGAGGGCAACATGATCATGGAGGCCGTCGACGCGTTCGACCAGGCAGTGGGCCTTCAAAACATCGATGTTATCTTTATCGAAAACGTGGGTAACCTGGTCTGCCCAGTCGACTTTGACCTGGGCGAGAACCTGTCCATCATGATCCTCTCGGTGCCCGAGGGAGACGACAAGCCCATCAAGTACCCGGGCATCTTCCAACACGCCGGCGCACAGCTGCTCAACAAGGTCGACGTGGCTCCGGCTTTCGATTTTGACATGGATAGGTATACTAAGACACTCGATGACCTCAATCCGCAGGCGCCGCGGTTTGCCGTGAGCGCGCGCAAGGGCGAGGGCATGGATGCCTGGTGCGATTGGCTCATCGGGCAGATTGAACAAGCAAGGGCGTAAGTCGGCCGCCATACGGGCGGGCGTAGCCGCAGAGATACGAGATAGGAGCCTCTTTTGAAGCTCATCATCGCCGAGAAAAACGACGCCGCGCGTCAGATCGCCGAGCGTCTGTCCACGGGCAAGCCCAAAAAGGACAAGGTGTACAACACCGCCATCTACCGTTTTGAGTGGAAGGGCGAGGAGTGCGTGACCATCGGCCTTGCCGGTCACATCCTAGCGCCCGATTTTTGCGACAGCGTGCTGTTCGATAAAAAGCTGGGTTGGTATTCGGTGACCGAAGACGGCGAGATGCTGCCGGCCGATATGCCCGATGGCCTGGCCCGCCCGCCGTACGACACCAAGCGCAAGCCGTTCCTTGCCGATGGCATTTCCATCAAGGGCTGGAAGCTCGAGAGCCTGCCTTACCTCACCTGGGCGCCCGTCATTAAGCTACCGGCCGAGAAGGAGCTCATTCGTTCGCTCAAGAACCTCGCCAAAAAGTCCGACAGCGTCATCATCGCCACGGACTTCGATCGCGAGGGCGAGCTGATCGGCTCGGACGCTCTCAACAAGGTGCGCGAGGTTGCGCCGGACTTACCGGTTGCCCGCGCCCAGTACTCTTCGTTTACCAAGGCCGAAATCACGCAGGCCTTCGATAACCTCGTCTCGCTCGACCAGAATCTGGCCGACGCCGGCGAGAGCCGCCAGCACATCGACCTCATTTGGGGCGCGGTGCTCACGCGCTACCTGACGCTCGCCAAGTTCGGCGGCTTTGGTAACGTGCGCTCCGCCGGCCGCGTGCAGACGCCGACGCTCGCCCTGGTGGTCGAGCGCGAGCGCGAGCGCATGGCGTTTGTGCCTGAGGACTATTGGCAGATTCGCGGCATGGGTGCCGCGCAGGGCGCTGCCGAGGACGATCGCTTTAAGATCGCGCACAAGACGGCGCGTTTTACCGACAAAGATGCTGCCGAGACGGCGTACGGCCACGTTGACGGTGCCAAGACGGCGACCGTTGCCGCGGTGACCAAGCGCTCGCGTAAGCAGCAGCCGCCCACGCCGTTTGCGACGACCTCGCTGCAGGCTGCCGCCGCGGCCGAGGGCATCTCGCCTGCGCGTACGATGCGCATCGCCGAGTCCCTCTACATGGCCGGTCTCATCAGCTACCCGCGTGTCGACAATACCGTGTACCCTGCGACGCTCGATCTGGGCGCCGTGGTGAGCGACCTGGCAAAGATCAACCCGGCGCTGGCGCCCGTGTGCAAAAAGGTGCTTGCCGGTCCCATGAAGCCCACGCGCGGCAAGGTCGAGACCACCGACCACCCGCCTATCTATCCCACGGGCGAGGGCGATCCGTCCACGCTCGACGGCGGCCAGCGCAAGCTCTACGACCTCATCGCCCGCCGCTTCCTGGCAACGCTTATGGGTCCCGCGACCATCGAGAACACCAAGCTCGAGCTCGACGTCAACGGCGAGCCGTTCGTGGCCTCGGGCGACGTGCTCGTGACCCCTGGCTTCCGCGAGGCCTATCCGTACGGCCTTAAGCGCGACGAGCAGATGCCGCCGCTGGAGCAGGGCGATACGGTCGACGTGTTCGACATTAAGCTCGAAGCCAAGCAGACCGAGCCGCCCGCGCGCTACAGCCAGGGCAAGCTCGTGCAGGAGATGGAGAAGCGCGGCCTGGGTACCAAGTCCACGCGCGCGAGCATCATCGAGCGCCTGTATGCCGTGCGCTACCTCAAAAATGATCCCGTTGAGCCGAGCCAGCTGGGCATCGCCATCATCGACGCGCTGACGCAGTTTGCCCCGCGCATCACGAGCCCCGATATGACCAGTGAGCTCGACGGCGACATGACCCGCGTGGAGCGCGGCGAGGACACCGAAGAGCATGTCGTGACGCACTCGCGCGCGCTGCTGGCCGGTGTGCTCGACGAGCTGCTCAAGCATACGCAGGAACTGGGCGACGCTATCAGCGACGCCGTTACGGCCGATGCGCGCGTGGGCGCCTGCCCCAAGTGCGGCAAGGACCTGGTTATGAAGACGAGTGCCAAGACCCGTGGCAGCTTTATCGGCTGCATGGGCTGGCCCGACTGCGACGTGACCTATCCGGTGCCGAGCGGCGTCAAGGTGAGCCCGCTCGAGGGCGAGGCCGCTGTGTGTCCCGAGTGTGGTGCACCGCGCATTAAGTGCCAGCCGTTCCGTCAGAAGGCCTTCGAGATTTGCGTGAACCCCACGTGCCCCACTAACTACGAGCCTGACCTTAAGGTGGGCGAGTGCAAGGTGTGCGCCGAGGCAGGACGCCATGGCGATCTGATTGCACACAAGAGCGAGAAGAGCGGCAAGCGCTTTATCCGCTGCACCAACTACGACGACTGCGGCGTGAGCTATCCGCTGCCGGCGCGCGGCAAGCTCGAGGCGACGGGCGAGACCTGTCCCGAGTGCGGCGCTCCCATCGTGGTGGTCAACACAGCGCGCGGCCCGTGGCGTATCTGCGTCAACATGGACTGCCCGACCAAGGAGAAGAAGCCCGTCCGCGGCCGTAAGACCACGACTAAGGCGAGCACGGTGAAGAAGACTTCGACGGCAAAGAAGGCCACGGCTAAGAAAGCCACTGCCGCCAAGAAGTCGACCGCGAAGAAGTCGACTGCCAAGAAAGCAGCCGCTGACAAGTAACCGAGCACATAACCGAGCACATATAGACACGGCGGGGCCGGGCGC
>CABUWR010000123.1 GCA_902495265.1 uncultured Collinsella sp.
AGCAGGCTTAGAAGGCATAACGGATTTACGTTGAGGTTGAGACGGTGCGCCGGAACGCCCTCCGGCGCGGCGGAAGGTTGGTTTCGATGCTCTAGAAGCCGAGGAATTTAACTTCCGGTCTGAGCTCGATGCCATACGCCTCCCTCACCTTTCCGTGCACATGTCTGATAACCGCGGCCACGTCATCAGCCGAGGCGGTTCCGTTATTAACGATAAAATTAGCGTGTACGGGCGAAACTTCCGCGCCGCCGACCGAAAAACCCTTTAATCCACAATCCTCGATGAGCTTTCCCACGCTCGCATTGGGCGGGTTGCGAAATACCGACCCGCAGGATGCACAGCCCATGGGCTGTGTGCGCTTACGCCGCGTCAGGTACCGCTCCATACGTTCACGGATATCGGCCTTGGGCGCAGGTTTGAGCTTGAGCACGCATTCCAGAATGATCTCGTTACGCGGCAGGCTGCATTCACGGTAGCCCCAAGCGATCTCCGAGCCCGCATAATGCTTGATGCCGGAGCCCGGGTCAAACGTAACGATATCTTCGACCAGCGAGCCAATCCACTCGGTTCGCGTGCCGGCATTCATGGACACGGCGCCGCCAACGGAGCCGGGAATACCGACCGCAAACTCAAGGCCCGAAAGGCTGCGCGACAGCGCGTCGTTGACTAGGCGAGCGAATATCACGCCCGCACCGACCGTCAGCGTACAACCGTCTTCGGCGACAACCGTACGCTGGAACTCGCGCCCCAACGAAATGACGGCGCCGCGATAGCCTGCATCGGCAACAAGCAGATTAGATCCCTTGCCGATAATGACCCACGGCACCTGCTCACGATCGAGCACCGCCACGGCGCGACGCAAGGCATGATAGCTGTGACACGTCACAAAGAGGTCCGCCTTGCCGCCGATACGATAGCTCGTATGGCGCGCGAGGCGTTCATCCTCGATTACGTCCGTATCGATCATGCCCGAAAGCGCCATGACGGCGTTAAACAGACCCATAGGGTTTAAGCGTCTTTCTTGGCAGTCAGATACTCGATGAACTCGGGGCCGACCGTCGTGACGTCGCCGGCACCCATGGTGAGCAGCAGGTCGCCCTCGCCCACGAGCTTCTCAAGCTCCTGGTTGAGCTCAAGACGGCTGGAGCAGTACACGACCTCCTTGCCGGGGTGCCTGGCGCGAACGGTATCTGCGAGCATCTTGGAGGTAACGCCCGGAATCGGCATCTCGCCGGCGGAGAACACATCGATCAGCAGCAGCTTATCGGCGTTGGCAAAGGCATCGGCAAAGTTATCGCACAGAGCCTGCAGGCGCGAATAGCGGTGCGGCTGGAACACGACGTCGACATGCTTGTAGCCCAGCGAAGAGGCAGCAGCGAGCGTCGCCTTGATCTCGGTGGGATGATGGCCGTAATCGTCAACCACCGTGATGCCGTCGATATCGCCCACGTGGGTAAAGCGACGGCGGACGCCCTCAAAACTCGAAAGCGCCTTAGCGGCGGCATCGATATCGAGGCCCAGGACATGGGCGACGGTCAGGACGGCCGTGGCGTTGAGCATGTTGTGACGACCGGGGTTGCTCTTAATCTCGACAGCGTGCTCGGTGCCGTCCTCAAAGCGAACGATAAAGTCGCTCTGGATGCCCTTGACATCCGGATGTACGCAGACGATGTCGTTGTTCTCGGCAAAGCCATAGGAAAGCACATGACGGCCCGTCGACTTGGCGAGCTCGACCAGATGCGGGTCCTCGCCGCAAACGATGACGGTGCCGTCCTCGCCCACCAGCCCCATAAACTTGGCAAAGGTGGCCTCGATCTCCTCGATACCCGAGTAGTGATCGAGATGGTCGGCCTCGACGTTGGTCACGATGACCACGTTGGGGTTCAGGAACAGGAACGAGCTGTCGGACTCGTCGGCCTCGGCGACAAAGTAGTCACCCGAGCCGTTCTTGCCGTTGGTGTCGTAGCCCTCGACGATGCCGCCGATTAAAAAGCTGGGGTCCAGACCCATGCGATCGAGCATCGTGGCGCACATCGAAGACGTCGTGGTCTTGCCGTGCGTGCCGGCAACGGCGACGGTGGTGTAGCCGTGGCCCAGAGCCGAGAGCATCTTGGCGCGGGGCCACACGGGAATACCCAGCTCGCGTGCACGCACGAGCTCGGGGTTGGACTCGGGAATAGCGGTGGAGACCACAACCACGTCGGGCTTGACCTCGTCGATCGTCGCAGCCTCATGGCCCACGTGGACCTTCACGCCGGCGCGGGTAAGCTGGCGAATATAGCGCGACGTCTTAAGGTCGGAGCCGGTAACGGTATAACCGCGCTCGTGCAGGACGAGGGCGATGCCGCTCATGCCGGCGCCACCGATACCGATAAAATGGGCGCTCTTGAACTCGGGCGCGGAGGTTGCAGTCTGGGAATCAGCCATGTGCTCGTGTACTCCTTGCGTAAACACTGCCTGTAACCCGTTAACTGTACCGCACCTACCGCATCCGCGCGAGGGCGACCGGCGATATCCCGTCTAACTAACGCAATCCCTCTACCGCATCGGCCAAAAGTGCGGCGGCACGGTCCTGGGCCAAGCCACGCGCCGCCTGACGCATCGCATCACGCGCCGCAGCGTCATCGATCAGGTGCAGCAGCTCGTCGGCAAAGGCAGGGGCGTCGATATCGGCATCGGCGCATAGCACGCCGGCACCGGCATCGACCAGGTAACGCGCATTCGTGGTCTGGTGGTCGGCCGTGGCGTGCGGGTACGGCACGAGTACCGAGGGCACGGCAAGCGCGGCGATCTCGGCCACGCTCGAGGCACCGGAACGCGAGAGCACCAAATCGGCCGCAGCCAGCATATCGCCCATGTTGTCGATGTAAGGCTGGACGCGGTAACGCTTCGCCTCCTCGGGCGTCAGCGCCAAAGCGCGCTCGGTCTCCTCAAAGCCGTCGGCACCCGTCGAATGCAAAACGTAGAGATTCTCGCGGGTCAGCAGCTCACTCTTGAGCGAGGCAACGCGCTCGTTGAGATGCTGAGCACCGAGCGAACCACCAAAGACGAGCAGAAGCGTCGCGTCCTCGGGCACACCGAGCGTCTTGCGACCGCGGGCGCGATCGCCCTCGATCACCGAACGACGCACAGGATTGCCCGTCATGAGCACATGGTCGGGGTCGCCCTCACGCTCAAAGACCGCGCGGGCCGCAGGTACCGAAATGCACACGCGGGCGGCATGTGAGTTCATCATCTTATTGGCCAGACCCGGAACAGAGTTCTGCTCGTGCAGCAGATACGGAACGCCGGCGCCCTTGCACCAACCCAGCAGCGGGACCTCAACGTAAGCACCAAAGCCGATAGCGGCATCGGGCTTACCGACCTTTGAGAAGTGACTGGCAAGCGCACGCTTCGCCTTGTTGACGCGCCACAGCGAGGTCAGCGCCGTCCAGGGACGGGAGCGATCGAAGCCCGTGACCGTGATGGGCACAAAATCGAATCCGGCCTCGGGAACCAGACGACCCTCGAGCTTGCGCGACTGGCCCACGAACACAACGTGATGACCGCGGTCACGCAGCTCCTCGGCCAAGGCGAGCGCGGGGTTGATATGTCCTGCCGTGCCGCCGGCTGCAATAGCAACGGTCATCTTATCGGTCATGGTAATCCCTTCGTACACGCGGTCCCTGGTCATCGGTGCGCAAACGCGCCGACGGGTCCGAATTCAAATCGATTCGATTATATCCGCCGCCCGCATTGCGAGGAGTGGGGCGCTGCGGACGACCTTGCGGCGCCGTTCGCTGACGCGGACGGGCTACCGGCTCGGTCGCAGAGCCATCCAGAACGGTAAAGCCGTTACGCGAAGATCGCTCGCCGCGCACGTGGGGCACGCCGGCGGTACTCTCATCCATAACGGCAAAGCTCTCGCGGCGACGGTCGTACTCATCGCGACGGGCGCTCTCATACGAAACGCGCAGGATCAGACCGGCGAGCATAAGCGACACAATAATCGACGAGCCACCGTAGCTAATAAACGGCAGCGGCTTGCCCGTCATGGGAAACACATTGAGAATGCCCAGCGCGTTGATCAAAAACTGCACCGCAAGGATGACCGCGGAACCCGATGCCATAAGTGCTCCGCGACGGTCGGTCGCCTGCTCGGCAATACGAAACGCCGAGTAGATCAGCATCGCGAACACCAAGAAGAACAGCACGGTTCCGATAAAGCCAACTTCCTCGCCGATAATAGCCAAGATGTAGTCGTTATGCGCCTCGGGCAAATACGAGTACTTCATGGTGGAGTTACCGATACCGCGACCGAACAGGCCGCCCGAGGCAAACGCCATAATGGCAAGCGTGGCCTGATAGCCATCACCATATTCGTCTGCCCAAGGATTCCAAGCAACCTCGACACGCGTCATACGATACGGCTCGGCGATAAGGGCGATCGCAATGACGGCGATGCCGGCAACGACCGTCCAAACGATATATTTGGGGTCCAATCCCGCAAACAACGCCATGCACATGAGGGTCAGCAAGATGATCAGAACGGTGCCAAAATCGGGCTGAACAAAAATCAGAAAGAGCGAAATGCCCAGGTAGACACCCATCTTGCGAAGAAACTCGTTGATGTTGCCGCCGGGCGAAAAGATGCGGTCGAGCATGATTGCCGAATACGCGATGGCGAACGGCTTTAAAAACTCAGACGGCTGGAACTGAATACCGGCGATGTTG
>CABUWR010000124.1 GCA_902495265.1 uncultured Collinsella sp.
GCCCTCACCACCTACAAATACAAGCTCCGCGGCATCGTCGACGTGCTTATTCCGCGTGGCGGTGCGGGCCTGATTCAGCGCTGCGTGCGCGAGTCACTTGTACCGGTGATCGAGACGGGTACGGGTAACTGCCATATCTACGTGCATGAATCCGCCGACTTTGACAAGGCGCTCAACATTATCGTCAATGCCAAGACCCAGCGCGTGGGCGTGTGCAATGCCGCCGAGTCGCTGCTGGTTGACCGTGCCGTTGCCGATCGCTTCCTGCCCGCAGTCGTTGCCGTGCTGCACGACCACGGCGTGCTAATTCACGGCGACGAGGCCACGTGCGCCGCATGCGCCGACGCTGGGCTTGCCGAGGGCGGCGACTATCTTGCCGCGACTGAGGAGGACTGGGGCCGTGAGTACCTGGCGCTCGAGATGAGCGTGAAGGTCGTGGCAAACGAGGACGAGGCCATCGCGCACATCAACCGCTACGGCACCATGCACTCCGAGGCCATCGTTGCCGAGGACGCGGACGCCTGCGAGCGCTTCTTGGATGCAGTCGATGCTTCGGCCGTGTACGCCAACGCCAGCACGCGCTTCACTGACGGCGGCGAGTTTGGGCTGGGTGCCGAGATCGGCATCTCGACCCAAAAGCTCCACGCCCGCGGCCCCTTTGCCGCCGAGGCCCTCACCACCTACAAATACAAGCTCCGCGGCACCGGCCAGGTTCGCCCCTAAACGCCCGCGCAAAAAATCACCGCAAAGGGGCCAAGCCCCTTTGCGGTGATTTTGGTGCTAGGCCTGAAAGGTGTCGCGGTCGGGGGCGAAGGACTGCATGGCTGCGATGGTGCGGTCGAAGAGCTCGGGAAGCTCCCAGCCCAGCATCTCGGCGCCCTGCGAAATTACGTCGCGCGAGCAGCCGGCGGCAAAGCGCTTGTCCTTGAATTTCTTTTTGAGCGACTTGGTCGTAAAGTCCATGACGCTCTTGCTCGGGCGCATGATGACGGCGGCGCCAATCAGGCCGGTGAGCTCATCGCAGGCAAACAGGATCTTTTCCATCTGCAGCTCGGGCTTGGGCAGCGAAGAGTTGAAGTCGGACGTGTGTGTCTGGATGGCACGGATAAGCTCGGGAGACGCACCTTCGCCCTCAAGAATCTCGGCGGCATAGATGGTGTGGTTCATGGGGTCGTCCTCATGCTCCTCCCAATCCAGGTCGTGCAGCAGACCGACGATGCCCCAAAACTCCTCGTTCTCGGGGTCGAACTCGCGCGCAAAGTAGCGCATAGTGCCCTCGACCGTCTCGCCATGGGTGATGTGGAACGGGTCCTTGTTGTGCTCGTTGAGCAGTTCGAACGCGCGGTCGCGGGTGATTCCGGCGGTAAGCGGCTCTGCCATAAGGGACTCCTTGTGCTCGTGGGTATCGATAAGAATGAATACTACTAGAACAAGAAAACCACCACAAAGGTGCCTGTCCCCTTTGTGGTGGTTTTTGGTGCGGATGGGTTAGTTGAGGGCGGCTTGGGCTAGGCGGGCTTCGGCGTCCTCCTCGGTGACTCCCAGGGCCACGGCGAACTCCTCGATGGAGCGGCGCTTGGCTTCCTTGAGTACGCGCATGTAGTAGGAGCTGGGTTTTTTGTCTGCTTCCTCGGCCTGGCGAATACGGTGCATCATGGTTTTTGCCACGCGGACCGTCTCGGGCGCACCCAGCTTAAGCTGCTGCTTAAAGTGCGTCTCCTCGAGCGAGCTGTTGCGCTCGGTAAAGGTGTCGCACTCCAACTCGTTGTAGTGGCTCAGCAGGTGCTCGGCATCTTGCTGGGAGATGGCGGCATGCAAACGGTCGGCCTGCGCCACGGGATACATAAGGATCGTCTGCGCATGCCCCTGCTTGGTCTCGAGCAACAACATGGGCTGCGGCGTGTCGTCCCTAAAACCGACGACGGTGCAGACTCCCTGACCCGGATGAATGACGTGTTGACCGATTGAGAACATGCTACCTCCAACTTATACGAATTTACGTATGTCTAGAATAACACGCTGACGTGCGCAAACTCTTACTTTATGCGGGAAAAGCACACAACTCTGATAGGTAAGAGTATTCGATAAATAGAACGGCTTATTCAGGCCTTTATGCATTTCCAGAACGTGTATAAATTGCAGGCAAACCGCCAACTTTGTACCACCGCGCATGAGCGGTAGTCATTTTTGTGCATATGCAATTTCGATTGGCTTTACCCTGCGACAGTGTGCGTCGCTTGTGATAGAGTGCTACAAACTCTGGCTTTTGCCCCACGAGTGACCAAGAGCTCGGGGGCTTTAACACAAGGAGGATCTATGCCCGAGAAGATTGAAGAGCTGGTACGCGCTGCGCTTGCTGCGGCCCAAGAGGCCGGCGACCTTTCCGCATTTGAACTTGACGATTGCGCCATCGAGCGACCGGCTGACACTTCTCATGGCGAGTGGACCTCCACCATGGCCCTGAAGTCCGCCAAGCTGGCTCACTGCGCTCCGCGCAAGATCGCCGAGGCCGTCGTTGCCCATATGCCCGAGGACCCCGCGATCGAGAAGGTCGAGATCGCAGGCCCCGGCTTCATCAACTTCTACCTCTCCGTCGCCGTCAAGAACGCCATCTTCGGCGAGGCCCGCGAGAAGGGCATGGACTTCGCTAAGTCCAATGTCGGCGGCGGCCTGAAGACCCAGGTCGAGTTCGTTTCCGCCAACCCCGTCGGCCCCATGCACATCGGCCATGGCCGCTGGGCCGCTCTGGGCGACTCCCTCTGCCGTGTTATGGACCACGCCGGTTACGATATCCAGCGTGAGTTCTACATCAACGACCACGGATCACAGATGAACACCTTCGGCAACTCCATCAGCACGCGCTATATGCAGCTCGCCGACATCATCGCCAAGCAGGGCGTGGACATCGATGAGGCTCACAAGCTGCTGATCGCCGACCGCGACGCCTTTGTCGCCGACGAGAACGACGAGCATCCCGAGACCCATCCGTACCAGGATAACTTTGCCGAGACGCTGGGCAAGGACTCCTACGGCGGCGACTACATCATCGACGAGGCCGCCGAGTTCTGGCGCACCGACGGCGACAAGTGGGTCGAGGCCGATCCGCAGGAGCGCATGGAGAGCTTCCGCGAGCGCGGCTATGTGAAGATGGTCGACAACATGCGCGACCTCTGCCACGCCGTCAACTGCGACTTCGATCGTTGGTTCTCCGAGCGCTCGCTGTATGTGAAGGACACCGAGGGCGAGACTGCCGGCACCTCCGCCGTCGACCGCGCTTTCGAGAAGCTCGACAAGATGGGCTACCTCTACACCAAGGACGGCGCCCTGTGGTTCCGCTCCACCGACCTGGGCGACGACAAGGACCGCGTCCTGATCAAGTCCGACGGCGAGTACACCTACTTCGCCTCCGACGTTGCCTATCACTGGGACAAGTTCCAGCGCGTCGACCACGTCATCGACATCTGGGGCGCCGACCACCACGGCTACATCGAGCGCGTCCGCTGCGTCTGCGACGCTCTCGGTTACCCCGGCAAGTTCGAGGTTCTGCTGGGCCAGCTCGTCAACCTGCTGCGCAACGGCAAGCCCGTCCGTATGTCCAAGCGCAAGGGCACCATGGTGACGCTGCAGGAGCTCGTCGACGAGGTCGGCTCTGACGCCGCCCGCTACACGCTCATCTCCAAGAGCTCCAACCAGATGGTCGACTTCGACATCGAGGCCGTTAAGAAGCGCGACAACTCCAACCCGGTGTACTACGTGCAGTACGCTCACGCCCGCGTGTGCTCCATCCTGCGTCGTGCCGCCGACGTTACGCCCGAGCAGGCTGACGAGATGGGCATGAAGGCCGTCGCCGCCAAGGCTATCGGTGAGAACGTCGATTACTCGCTGCTGACCGACCCGACCGAGCTCGCCCTTTCGCGTAAGCTCAACGAGCTCACCGACCTCATCGCCAGCTGCGCTCGCGACCGCGCCCCGTTCCGTCTGACGCACTTTGCCGAGGAGCTCGCCGGCGACTTCCACAGCTTCTATGCTGCCTGCCAGGTGCTGCCGAGCGAGGGCCGTCCCGTCGACCCCGAGCTCTCGCGCGCCCGTCTGGCCGCTTGCGACGCCGTCCGCGTGACGCTCGCCTTGGTGCTTACCCTTGTTGGCGTTTCCGCGCCCGAGCAGATGTAATTTGCGGGTCGTTTGACCTTGTAGGTTCGGCTTTGCTGAACCCTATAAGCCCGATCTCTATGCGGAGGTCGGGCGTTTTGCGTTTGGCGGGGCTTTTTGGCGTGCTGGAAAATGCTATAAAAACGAATCTATACCGCTTTACGGGGCTGACTCGCTGCCTGGCGACCATAGCAACGGCAGCGAAAATAAAACCGCAGGTAGACGGCTTGCCGAATATTAAAAATGCAGGGTATGGTTGGCTTGCGCCGTTCTTGCACCGTAATCCGTCATAGTTTTGAAAATGACCCCTTATGGGCGGAGGAAAACGGATCATTTTTGTCCCGGGGGAGAGCGGTGCGAAACCGTCCGCCACGAATCGGGGTTATCTACTACGTTTAGTCGCATACCCCGAAGCATGTCGCAAGGTGCGATATTAAAACTGCAGGTAGCTGGCTTGCGATTTTAGGAAGATCGAGGGGATGGTCAGGGGTCGCGGGTCAAACGTAGTAGATAGGC
>CABUWR010000125.1 GCA_902495265.1 uncultured Collinsella sp.
GCGTCCTCGGCGGGCGTTGCCGCGGCGGGCTTGTCGAGCACGTCGACGGTCAGCGTCTCCTCGGCAATCCAATCACGGTAGGGCTTTTCCTTGGCGTAACGGGCGCGCAGCTCGTCGTTGTAGATGACGCGGCCGCGGGCAAAGTCGACCTCGAGCATCTGGCCCGGCCCCAGACAGCCGCTCGTCAGGATGTTCTCGGGGCTCACCTCGATGGTGCCCACCTCGCTTGCCAGCATAAAGCGACCGTCGCGCGTCACGTAGTAGCGGGCGGGACGCAGGCCGTTACGGTCGAGAGCGGCACCCAGCGTGCGACCGTCGGTAAAGGCGATGGCGGCAGGGCCATCCCACGGCTCCATGAGCATGGACTGGTAGGCGTCGTAGGCGCGGCGCTCCTCGCTCAGGCTGTCGTTGTGGTCCCACGGCTCGGGCAGCAACATGGACGCGGCACGCGTGAGCGGGCGACCGTTCATGACCAGGAACTCGAGCACGTTGTCCAGAATCGCGGAGTCGGAACCCTCGCGGTTGATGATGGGCATCACGCGCTCAAGATCGTGCTGCAGCACGGGGCTGTACAGGTTGGGTTCGCGGGCGCGGATCCAGTTGACGTTGCCCTTGAGGGTGTTGATCTCGCCGTTGTGGATGATAAAGCGGTTGGGGTGCGCGCGCTCCCAGCTGGGCGTGGTGTTGGTGGAGTAGCGCGAGTGGACGAGCGCTACGGCCGTCTTGACGGCGGCGTCGTTGAGGTCGATGAAGAAGCGGCGCATCTGCGTGGCGACCAGCATGCCCTTGTACACGATAGTGCGCGAGCTCATGGAGCACACGTAGAAGATCTTGCCGCGCAGGGCAAACTCGGCGTCGGCCTTTTTCTCGATGGTGCGGCGACACACGTACAGGCGACGCTCGAAGGCGTCACCTGCCGGCGTGTCGTCCGGACGGCCCAGGAAGGCCTGCAGGATAGTGGGCATGCAGGCGCGGGCCGTCTCGCCCAGGTCGTGCGGGTCGACGGGCACCTCGCGCCAAAAGAGCAGCGGCACGCCGGCCTCGGCGCAGCCCTCCTCAAACACGCGGCGGGCATCCTCTACGCCCTTGTCGTCCTGCGGGAAGAACAGCATGGCCACGCCATAGTCGCCCTCTGCCGGCAGAATCTGGCCACACTTTTGAGCCTCTTTACGGAAAAAGTGATGCGGAACCTGGAACAGGATGCCGGCGCCGTCGCCGGTGTTCTTCTCGAGTCCCGTGCCGCCGCGGTGCTCCAAGTTGACCAGAATGGACAGTGCATCGTCCAGAATCTGGTGATGGCGCTCACCGTTGATATCGGCGAGCGCGCCGATGCCACATGCATCATGGTCGAATTCGGGGCGATAAAGGCCCTGCTGCTGAGCGAAATCTGCCTGCATCGCGATCCTCCCCTAGATATTTAGTCAGTCAGTTGAATAGGCATACTAGGAGCATCGCCGGCCCGTTGTGTTTCCCACCCGTTTCGAAACAATCGCGTAACGCACGCCCTACGAGTGGGCGCCGCCGACCTCAAGGGCGACAACAAGGACCCCAGGCTCGGCCCGCAAGCTCACCGCTTCAAACATCTCAATCTGTAACAGGAAGACCCAATTTTGGCGCCTAGATGTTACAGATTGAGATTTTCTGCAGGACGGTTTTGGTTTGTCTCGATCTGTAACACGAAGGGCCGGTTTTGGCGGTCAGCTGTTACAGATCGAGATATTCCATAGGACCATTTCTTCCTGTCTTGATCTGTAACACCTAGGCCCAATTTCCATCTCCAGTTGTTACAGATCAAGACATTTCGGCAGCCCCTCTTTCACCATCCTATTCAAATACAACAATTTTGTTAGTCTTGGTTAACTTTTGAGCCTAAAACGGGTATCCTTTGCGGCGTCAAACAAACGGCACGCAGGAGCGCACCATGATCAACCATCTCAAACATCATTTTGGCTCCCGGCGCACCGGTGGTCACGGAGGCCTAGACATTGCGCGGCATATCGGCCCCGGGCTGCTCGTGACCGTCGGCTTTATCGACCCGGGCAATTGGGCCTCCAATATGGCCGCCGGCTCGCAGTTTGGCTACGCGCTGCTGTGGATCGTCACGCTGTCCACGATCATGCTCATCGTGCTGCAGCACAACGCAGCGCACTTGGGCATCGCCACGGGCATGTGTCTCGCCGAGGCCACGACGCGCCACCTCCCCCGCTTCGTTGGGCGCACGGTGCTCGCCAGCGCCTATCTCGCGACCATCGCCACCGCCATGGCCGAAGTCCTGGGCGGTGCGATCGCGCTTCAAATGCTCTTTGGCCTGCCCGTGCGCGCGGGCTGCGTCATCGTGGCGGCAGTATCGATGGCGATGCTCATGACGAGCTCCTACAAGCGCGCCGAGCGATGGATCATCGCCTTCGTGGGCGTGGTAGGACTTTCGTTTTTGGCCGAGCTTGCACTAGTCAACGTCGACTGGCCGCAAGCCGCCACAAGCTGGATCACACCCCGTATGCCCACCGGCTCGGCCGCGATTATCGTAAGTGTCCTAGGCGCGGTCGTTATGCCCCACAACCTCTTCCTGCACTCCGAGGTCATCCAATCCATGCACTTCGAAGGCCAAGGCGAGCAGGTTATCGAAGAACGTCTACGCTATGAGCTCTTCGACACGCTCTTTTCGATGGGCGTGGGCTGGGCAATCAACTCGGCCATGGTCATCCTGGCCGCAACGACCTTTTTTGCGCACGGCATTGTCGTAGACGACCTCGCCGTCGCAGCGGCCACGCTCTCCCCCATCTTGGGCCCGGCGAGCTCGACCATCTTTGCGGTGGCGCTGCTGTTTGCGGGCCTATCGAGCAGCGTGACGGCGGGCATGGCGGCGGGCACCATCACCGCGGGCATGTTCGACGAGGAATACGACATCCACGACCGACATTCCTCGATTGGAGTGACGACCTGTTTCGTCGGCGCAGTGGCGGCGTGCCTGGTCGTCCCGAATCCTTTTGAGGGTCTCATTTGGAGTCAGGCGCTGCTGTCGCTTCAGCTGCCGATTACGGTCTTTGTGCTCATACGGCTCACCAGTTCGCCCCGCGTCATGGGCAAATACGCCAACTCGCGCCCGCTCAACGCGCTGCTCGTAGGGATCGGTGCTGTCGTAACGGCGCTCGACATCGTGCTGTTGACCGGGATGTAATGGGATGGGGCACCTACCCAGACAAACGTCTCGATCTGTAACATCTAGACCCGCTTTTGATGTTTAGATGTTACAGATCGAGATCATTCCGAGGGACAGCTCCGTTTGTCTCAATCTGTAACACGTAGACCCCGTTTTCACTGCTAGATGTTACAGATTGAGACAAACAGTCGGCCGGACCCACAACAGACAGGATCGGCTAACAGCAGCCGTGACCCCTTGGGGACGGAAGAAAAGGGCCCCGGCCGAGAATTCGACCGGGGCCCTTGGACAGAGCTATGTTCGGCTTTCGCCGTGTGCCTGCGAGTTACTCCTCGACGAGCTCAAACTGATCGGGACCGACGCCGCACACCGGGCACACGTAGTCCTCGGGCAGCTCGGGCGTATCGACCTCAACCTCGTAACCGCAAACGACGCACACGAACTTATACGTCTTCTTCTCCTCAGCCATGATGTTCTCCTCTCGAACGCGACTGGTGATGTATTTCGCTTATTAGTATATGTTCTCAATAAAATAATGCAAGTGTTTTTACAACAATTCTAGCCTTGATAGGACGAGGCCTTCGGAGGCGTCTTGCCCTTCAGAACCTTGTGATAGTAGTCGTACGTCAGCGGCGTCTCGTCGCTCAGGCGCTCGGCATCCTCGACCTCGCCGATAAACAGTAGATGCGTACCCACATCCACAGTGTCGATCAAACGGCAGCTAAACAGGGCCGCCGCGTGCTCGGGCACATAGGGCATGCCCAGAGCCGTCTCGCGGGTCTCGTATTTGGCAAACTTGTCATAGTCGCTGCTAGTGCGGAACCCAAAGTTACCGATGTAGGGCATGTCGGCGGTCTGATCGATCACGGTCAGTGCGAACGCTTTGGCCGATGCGATGACGCCCGAGGTGACGTTGTCCTTGTTCACGGCAACCGAAATGCGCGGCGGCATGGACGTCACCTGCACCGCCGTGTTGATGACACAGCCGGCGCGCAGTCCGTCTGCTGCGGCGCTCACCACGTACAGACCGCTCGGCATGGTAAAGAACGCAGTTTTGTCCATAACAATCACTCCCCTAACCCGGGTTGGAACCTCATGGATGTATGTACCCACAATCAGAACCACCCTTAAAAAGGGTGGTTTGCTCTTAGGGTATAACCCACGGGCCCCGGGCTCGCGTCTAAAGGCGCGGGCCCGGACTTCGTCCAGGCCTAGTGCATCTTGACCCGTGGCGCGCCGGTCGAACCGGCGGGATCACCTCCTCTTGAAGGGGTCCTCGTACTCCTTCACGCTCAGCTTGTCCAGCGCGATGTCGTGGGACTCCTGCTCCCTGATGTACTTGGCGATCGTCGCCTCGTTCAGGCCGACGGTGGACACGTAGTAGCCCTCCGCCCAGAACTTCCTGTTGCCGAACTTGTACTTGAGGTTGGCGTGCCTGTCGAATATCATCAGCGAGCTCTTCCCCTTCAGGTAGCCCATGAC
>CABUWR010000126.1 GCA_902495265.1 uncultured Collinsella sp.
AATGCCACAGTGACGACGTGCCATACGCATACGCGCGACTTGGCTGCCGAGTGCCGTTCTGCCGACATCGTTGTTGCCGCGGTTGGACGTGCGCGCACGATTGGCGCGGATGCGGTCCGCGAGGGCCAGACGATCATCGATGTGGGCATCAACTGGGACGAGGCCGCCGGCAAGCTGGTCGGCGACGTCGATTTTGATGCTGCGGAGCCGATCGTTAACGCCATCACACCCGTGCCGGGCGGCGTGGGGGCTGTGACCACTGCGATTCTCGCCAAGCACGTGATCGAGGCGGCGGAGCGCGCATCGAAATAGGTGTTTTGGGCTGTTTGAGGGGCCGGTTATATACCTCGTGGTCAAAAAACGCCAAATATGAGTACTGTTGCCAAGATAGTCACATATGTTTTATGAGATTTGGGCTCCCTAGCGATATTCATTATCGCTAGGGAGCCCATTTTATTGAACCTATGGGGAATAACGTTGTCTTGCTTTTGGACAATTGGGGATTTCCGGCACTCATAACGTGGAAACTTGCTGCTACTAAATTGGTGACAGTACTCATATTTGGCATTTTTTGACCACAGGGGTCCCGAGGGGGTCTCGAGGGGCCGCGGTTTCGCCCTTTTTGCGCCGAAGCGATACACTGTTGCCGTTTGATTTCTTCGCTCAAGGAGGATGCGCATGCCGTGCACAACGATTTTGGTTGGCAAGAACGCGAGCTACGACGGGTCGACGCTTGTCGCCCGCAACGAGGACTCGTCCAACGGGGTGTTTGAGCCCAAGCGCATGCGCGTGGTACACCCCGACGAGCAGCCGCGTGTCTACACGAGTGTCCTGAGCCACCTGACCATTGAGCTGCCCGACAACCCCATGCGCTACACGAGCGTCCCCGACGTCGTTCCCGGTCACGGCATTTGGGCCGAGGCCGGTTTCAACGAGCTCAATGTTGGCATGTCCGCAACCGAGACGCTCACCACCAACGAGCGCGTCCGCGGCGCCGATCCGCTCGTGGACTACGTGCCCGCCAAGGGCAACGAGGGCGAGGACGGCTATGTTCCGGCGCAGCCCGGCGGTCTGGGTGAGGAGGACATGGTGACCCTGGTGCTGCCGTATGCCAAGTCCGCCCGCGACGGCGTGCGTATCTTGGGCGACCTGCTCGAGCGCTACGGCACTTACGAGAACAACGGCATCGCCTTTAGCGACGTGGACGAGATCTGGTGGCTCGAGACCATCGGCGGTCACCACTGGATCGCCAAGCGCGTGCCTGACGACGCCTATGTGACCATGCCCAACCAGCTGGGTATCGACAGCTTTGATCTGGACGACGCCGAGGGCGCCCAGGCCGACCACATGTGCTCGGCCGACCTGCGCTCCTGGATGGCCGAGTGGCATCTGGACCTGACGCTGGGCGTCGAGGGTGACGGTCCGGCGACGGTCTTTAACCCGCGCGAGGCCTTTGGCTCACACAGCGACAGCGACCATGTCTACAACACGCCGCGCGCCTGGTACATGCAACGCTGCCTCAACCCCAGCGATGTGTGGGACGGTCCCGAGGCCGACTACACGCCCGAGAGCGACGACATCCCCTGGAGCCGCGTGCCCGAGCGCAAGGTGACCATCGAGGACATTAAGTACGTGCTTTCGAGCCACTACCAGGGTACGGAGTACGACTGCTACGGCAGCAAGGGCACGCCCGCCACGCGCGGCGCCTATCGCCCCATCGGCATCAACCGCAACAGCCAGCTCGCCGTGTTGCAGCTGCGCCCCTATGCGCAGCCGGCCTACCGCGCCGTGCAATGGATGGCGTTTGGCTCCAACTCGTTTAACGCGCTCGTGCCGCTGTACGCCAACGTCGAGACCATGCCCGAGTACTATGCCGACACGCAGGCTCGCGTGACGTCCGAGAATTTCTATTGGGCAAATCGCCTGATCGGTGCCTTGGCCGATGTCCGCTTCCATGAGTGCGGTCGTGCGGTCGAGGATTATCAGGAAAAGGTCGGCGGCATGGGCCACAAGCAGATTCACGACGTTGACGCTGTCGTGGCCGCGCTGCCCGAGGCCGAGGTGCCCGCCGAGCTTGCCCGCGCCAACGAGGAGTTTGCCGAGCGCGTGCGGGTGGAGACCGATGCTCTGTTGGGCAAGGTCCTCTACACCACGAGCTGTGCCATGAAGAATTCCTTCGCGATGAACGACAATGTGAGGTAAAGCCGACCTTGCAACGAGCGAGCGGGGCAAACGCCGTCGAGGGCTTTGCCCCGCTCGATTCCTACCTTGGCGGTAAAACGATTTTGTGTCGTTCGCCCAATCTTGGGTACAAGAAGGCCAATGCAGTTGTTCATGATTGGAGCCAACCATGGTTATGAAACTCGATCAGCTTGTTAACGGTGCCATCAACGTGGGCTTTGGCGCCGCCGCCGTTGCCGTCGAGGGCGGCAAGAAGGTCCTTGACGACCTCAATACCAAGGGCGAGCAGGTCCGCAAGGATGCCGGCACCCCCGATATCGCCCGCAGCGTGTCTGACATGTTCGAGCAGGCCGGTGGCACCATCTCCGATCTGACCGAGCGCTTGGGCATACAGGGCGAGACTGCGGCCCAGCGCGTGCTCGACGAGCTCATCCTTGCCCGCGTCCGCGTTATGACCGCCCCTGAGCGCACGGCCTTTTTGGCCCATGTGCGCGACATCGTCGATTCGGTCGAGGACAACGTGACCTCGGTGCCCGTCGAGTCCGTTGAGCCCGACGACGCAGAGGACGCCGAAGAGGCCGAGTAGCAGCGCAGATGGCAGATTCCACCACCGATTACAACAATCTAGATCCCTTGGGTGACGAGACGGCGGTTGTCGATGAGGTTGAGGCCGCCGTCTCGGGCGCTCGCAAGAAGCCGCGCGCTGTCGATATGGTCCCCGAGGAGCCCGACGCGATGGCGCCGGACGAGGAATACCAGCTCACGCCGGCAGGCCGCCGCGAACGCATCGGGCAGATTGTTCGCCTGGTCAAAAAGTACCGCGTGTGGGATAACCTCACGCCGGTGCGCCTGCGTCGTCTGCTCGAAGAGCTCGGCCCCATGTTCGTCAAGATGGGGCAGATCCTGGCCAACCGCTCCGAGATCTTGCCGCAGCGGTTTTGCGACGAGCTGCGTCGCCTGCGCTCCGACGTAGAGCCGGTGCCGTATGAGGTAGTGCTCCGCTGTCTGGAAGAGGAGTACGGCCAGCGCTTGGGGCAGATGTTCGACGCCATCGACCCCAACCCGCTCGGTAGCGCGTCGCTCGCGCAGGTGCACCGCGCCCGCCTGGTGACCGGCGAGGACGTGGCCGTTAAAGTGCAGCGCCCCGGTGCGCAGCAGGTGATGGCGCAGGACATCGACATCATTCGCTCGGTGGTGCGCATCGTTTCCAAGTTTGTCAACACCGATCAGTTTGTTGACCTGCACGGCGTGGTCGAGGAGCTGTGGACCTCGTTTCGCGAGGAGACCAACTTTTTGGCCGAGGCCAAAAACCTCAACGATTTCTATGAGTTCCATAAGAGCGTCCATGGCGTGTCGTGTCCTAAGTCCTACCTGGATCTTTGCACCGAACACGTGGTGGTCATGGACTACATTGACGGCATCTCGATTGCCGATCCCGAGCGCCTGGTGGCCGAGGGCTATGACTTAGAGAAGATTGGCGCCGCGATAGTCGAAGACTATTCGACGCAAGTGCTCGACGACGGCTTTTTCCATGCCGACCCACATGCGGGAAACATCATCCTCAAGGACGGCGTCGTCTACTTTATCGACTTGGGCATGGTTGGGCGCATGTCGAGCCACGACCGCGGTATCGTTAAGGACATGATTTTCGCCGTGGCCGAGGGTGACGTTCCCAAGCTCAAGGATTCGCTCATGCGCTTTGCCGTGACGCGCGGCGATTCGGCCGAGCTCGACCATTCGGCCTTTTTGTCCGACTTGGACTTTATCGTCGCCGACTTTGCGGGTCTTGACCTTAAGGATCTTGATATCGGCGAGTTTTTGACCTCGCTGCTAAATTTGGCGCGCAAGAACGATGTTGAGCTGCCGAGCGTGGTGACGATGTTCGCCCGCGGCATGGTGACGCTCGAGGGCCTGCTGACCGAGTACATGCCCAACGTCAACATGATCCAGATCATCCAGACGCATATCAAAAACGAGAAGAGCACCTATGCGCGCGTGCGCGATATGGGGCGCGATCTTGCCGCGAGCAGCTATCGAGCGGCAAAAGGCTCGCTCGAGGCGGCCGAGTATCTGGGCTTGGCGTCGCGCATGCTCACGCGCGGCCAGCTTAAGGTAAACACGCAGATCATGAGTAGCGATAAGGCGCTGCGGCAGCTGGGCGGAATTATCGACCGCATGTCGATGGCAATTGTGATTGCCGGCCTGTTTATCGGTTCGTCGGTGGTGTACTACGCGCGCATCGAGCCGGTTGTGTTCGGTATCCCGGTCATTGGCTTTATGGGCTATGTGAGTGCGCTGGTGCTGGCGCTTATGCTGGGCCGCGAGATCTGGCGCAACAGCCACGGCGGCAAGCGTTAATGACCCCTGGGGGGACAGAATAAAACGGATCATTTTGCCTTGCGTCGCGCCGGCGTGGGCTGGTTCGAACAAAACTATGCCGGTTTACGGGGCTG
>CABUWR010000127.1 GCA_902495265.1 uncultured Collinsella sp.
CACACTTTCCGCTTCACCTGCCGCCTCGAAAAACCTGCGCTCTCACCATCCCAAAACTGGGTAGAAGAAAGCCAAAACGCAATCGCAGGAGGTCAACATGACTGCAGAAGATAAGGCAAAGAACGCCGGCAAGGTCGCGCTCGTCCTGGAGGGCGGTAGCTTTCGCGGGCAATTTACCGCAGGCGTGCTCGACGTTCTCATGGAGGCCGGCGTCGAGATTCCGGCGGTATACGGCGTATCGGCCGGCGCCCTCAACGGCGTGAACTATAAGTCGCACCAGATCGGCCGTGCCAACCGCATCAACCTGGCTTTCTGCAACGATAGCCGCTTCATGGGCGCCGCATCGTTTGCGTCCACGGGCTCTATTGTGGGTTACGACTTTATCTTCAACGATGTCCAGGACCGCCTGGATCCCTTTGACAACGAGACGTTCGACGCGAGCCCCATCGAGATGTACGCCGTCGCGACGGACATGCTTTTTGGAACCGCCGCGTACCTGCCGGTCAAAAGCGCCGTGCTCGATCTCGACGCTGTGCGCGCATCGACGTCGCTGCCGCTGGTGACGCCGCCGGTCGAGATTGACGGGCACAAATACGTCGACGGCGGCGTGGCCGATTCGGTCCCCATCGAGCATGTGCTCGAGGAGGCGGGCTTCGATCGCGCAGTTGTCATTGTCACGCAGGACCGCTCGTACGAGAAAAAGCCCTACGAGTTTATGCCTGCCGCGCGCGCCCGCTATGCCGACTACCCCTATCTGCTCGAGGCTATCGAGACGCGCCACGACCGTTACAACATCCAGCGCATGCACCTGTGGAAGTATGAGCGCGAGGGCCGTGCGTTGGTCGTCGCTCCGCAAAAGCCGGTCGAGGTCGGCCACGTTGAGCACGATCCGGCAAAGCTGCTCGACCTGTATATTCAGGGCCGCCAGGAGGCAAAGCGTCTATTGAGTGATATCGAGGCATTTGTCGAGCGCTAGTGTCGCAACGTCATGACCCATGGACGACATGTGCAGAAACTCTGGTCGGAGCCAAAATACCTGTTGACTCGTACGGCGAGCGGGGTAATATGGACGGGTTACTTGCAGAGCCCCGTGAATCTCTGTAACAACACGTACTGTACATGGAGGAGTCTAAGTGATTTCGAAATCGACTCACTACGCCAAGCAGGGCGAGGTCCAGCGCAACTGGGTTCTCGTCGACGCCGATGGTGCTGTCCTGGGCCGTCTTGCCACCCAGATCGCAATGATCCTGCGCGGTAAGAACAAGCCCCAGTTCACGCCCAACAGCGACTGCGGCGACTTCGTTGTCGTCATCAACGCCGATAAGGTCCAGCTTACCGGTAACAAGGCCGACACGAAGACCTATTATCGCCACAGCGGCTACAACGGCGGCCTCAAGGCTGAGAGCTTCCGCCAGGCTATGGAGAAGCACCCGGAGAAGGTCATCGAGCGCGCCGTTCGCGGCATGCTGCCCAAGACCACCCTCGGCCGTGCCCAGATGACCAAGCTTAAGGTCTACGCTGGTGCCGAGCATCCGCACGCTGCCCAGAACCCCACGAAGATTGAGCTGGAGGCTTAAAGATGGCTGAGAACACCGTTGTCTACCAGGGTACCGGCCGTCGTAAGAACGCCGTCGCCCGCGTCCGTCTCGTCCCCGGCACCGGCAAGGTGACCATCAACAAGCGTGACGCCGAGCAGTATTTCGGCCGTCATCAGCTCGTTGAGAACGCCCTTGCTCCCTTCAAGGTGACCGACACCGCCGGTCAGTTCGACGTTATCGCTCTGTGCGATGGCGGCGGCATCTCCGGTCAGTCCGGCGCTCTGCGCCTGGGCATCGCTCGCGCTCTTCTGAACGCTGGCGACTACCGTGCTGACCTCAAGAAGGCCGGTTTCCTTACGCGCGATGCTCGCGTGGTCGAGCGCAAGAAGTACGGCCTCAAGAAGGCCCGCCGCGCTCCCCAGTTCTCCAAGCGCTAAGGTTTTATCTCCTTACGAGATACAATGTACAAGCGGGGCCTGCCGATTCCTCGGCGGGTCCCGCTTTTCTTTTTCGACTAGGGTGGGCGGTTGCATATCGCCTGCTAGGGAAGGAGCAATCCTATGCCCCAGAACATCTTCGGTACCGACGGCGTCCGTGGCGTCGCCAACGCCGATCTTTCGTGCGACCTCGCGTTTCGTCTGGGCCGCGCGGCGACCAAGTTCCTTGGTCCGGATATCTGCATCGGCCGCGACACGCGTCTTTCGGGCACCATGCTCGAGAGCGCTCTGACCGCCGGCATTATGGCCGAGGGCGGCCGCCCGCATTGCTGCGGCGTTATCCCCACGCCTGCCGTGGCACTGCTCACCGTTCAGAACGAGCTCGACGGCGGCATCGTCATCTCTGCTTCGCACAATCCGCCGGAGTTCAACGGCATCAAGTTCTTTAGCCGCAAGGGCATGAAGCTTCCCGATGCTGTCGAGGAAGAGATCAGCGCCTGGGTCATGTCCGAGGAAGCCATGGCTGCCGATACGCTGCCGACCGGTGCCGGCGTGGGCCACATCATCAAGATGAAGGACGCCCGCAAGGCATACGTCGACCACGCCATCGATACGCTTGATGGCCTGAGGCTCGATGGCTTGGTCGTTGCCGTCGACTGCGGTCACGGTGCTTCCTGCCAGACCACGCCCGCCGCGCTGCAGCGCCTGGGTGCCACGGTCCATGCCATCAACACCGATTACTGCGGCACCGACATCAATGTCGAGTGCGGCTCTACGCACCTCGAGCCCCTGCGCGAGCTCGTGCTGCGCACCCATGCTGATATCGGTCTGGCCCACGACGGCGACGCCGACCGCGTACTGTTCGTGGACAGCGAGGGCAATGAGATCGACGGTGACTACATCCTGGCTATCTGCGGTTCTGACCTTGCCGCTCGCGGCAAGCTCGCCAACTCCGAGATCGTCTCGACCGTCATGTGCAACCTGGGCTTCTCCATCGCTATGAAGGAACAGGGCTTCGAGATGGTTCAGACCGCCGTGGGCGACCGCTACGTTCTGGAGCGCATGCTCGCGGATGGCGCCGTCATCGGCGGTGAACAGTCCGGCCACATCATCTTCCTGGAGCACAACACCACCGGTGACGGCCTGGTGACGGCTCTGCAGCTGCTGGCCGTGCTCAAGCGCACCGGTCGTACCCTCACCGACCTTGCCGGCATCATGAAGAAGTACCCGCAGGTACTCGTCAACGTGCATTCGGACAACAAGGCTGGTCTGGACGATTGCCAGCCCATCTGGGATGCCGTCGCTGCTGCCGAGAAGGAGCTTGACGGCCGCGGCCGCATTCTGGTGCGTCCGAGCGGTACCGAGCCGCTGGTCCGCGTGATGGCCGAGGCCGAGACGCACGAGCTGACCCAGCGCGTTGTCGACGACATCGTCGAGGTTGTCAAGCGCGAACTTCCCTAATGGTCAAAAACCGTTGCCAAGTGGTAAACTGTTAAGGTTATTTTGATTGATTGGTATGTCCGAGGGGGAGCATGTTCACTAAAGTCCTAAGGTCTTTTGGTATGCGTGGTCGAGTCCTTACGCTGGATGCTCCCATCTCGGGCGACGTCATTCCGCTTTCCGAGGTAAACGACCAGACGTTTGCCACCGGACTTTTGGGCCAGGGCGTGGCGATTCAGCCTACGGGTACGCGCGTGATTGCGCCGGCAGACGCCAAGGTCGAGGCCATTTTTCCCACGGGACACGCCGTTGCGCTTAACACGGTCGATGGCTTGGACGTGCTTATTCACGTTGGTTTGGACACTGTTCAGCTCGAGGGCAAGCACTTTACCGTACATGCGCAAGTGGGTGACATCGTCCATAAGGGCGATGTACTCATCGAGTTCGATCGCGAGGCAATTGCTGCCGAGGGCTACGATGTGACGGTTCCCATCTTGGTGTGCAACTCCGTTGAGTTCTCGAGCATCAAGGGTTCCGTTGGCGAGCATGTCGAGGAGATGGACCAACTCATCGTCGCTCGCGAGCGCTAGTGAGCGCGCTCGGCCTTTAGCCTACAATTCAAACACGTTTACGGAGGGCGCCCTTGAAAGAGGACGCCCTCCGTGGCAAGATGGGATTTGTCCGAGGCTAAACAGCTTTGGGTCACCGTGGACGGGCAGGGGCCTCGACGCGGCTAGACACGAGACACATACATTACGCGACCTCGCCCTGGTGGCCGCACACGTTGGTTGCGGCCGACGCGGGCCGCGGGCAAGTGCTTGTAAGGGGAGCCTTGCCTCTCTTGTACGAGAAAGGACGCGTAATGAAGATCATTAAAGCTAAAGACTACGAGGATATGAGCCGTAAGGCCGCCAATATCATCTCGGCCCAGGTTATCCTCAAGCCCGATTGCGTGCTGGGTCTTGCCACCGGCTCCACCCCGATTGGCGCCTACAAGCAGCTCGCCGCTTGGTACGAGAAGGGTGACGTTGACTTTGCCGAGGTCAGCACCTACAACCTCGACGAGTATCGTGGCCTTTCGCACGACGATCCCCAGAGCTATCACTACTTCATGCGTGAGAACTTCTTCGATCACATCAACATTGACCTGAACAACAC